>JAVVFK010000289.1:0-2481 GCA_032251015.1 Elusimicrobiales bacterium | reverse complement strand
AAGCGGGCTATGCGGTAGGGCTTGCGGATAAGCTCCTCGACGAAGATCAGGAGCCCGAACCCGAGCGGGGCCAGTATGTAGCGCAGCCTCACGCCGGAGCAGAACAGCATCATGAGCGCCACGGCGAAGATCAGCGCCGGCGTGCCCAGGTCCGGCTGCATGCCGATCAGCACCAGCGTCAGCAGCGTGACCGTCAGCGGCTTTATCAGCTGCCGCCAGTCCTTCAGTATCCGGCTTATGTTCTTGTCGAAGTAGTCGGCGAGGTAGAGCACCACCGCCAGCTTGGCGAACTCGCTGACCTGCAGGTTCATAAAGCCCAGCGGTATCCAGCGGCGCACATGGGCGATCGGGGGCATGAAAAGCGTGACCGCCAGCAGCGCCAGCGTGAGCAGCATGATCGGCTTGATGAAGCGGCGGAACTTCTCCAGCTCCAGGTTCATGGCCAGCCACATCGCGCCCAGGCCGGCGAAGGTCCAGATCAGCTGCCGCTTGAGGTAGAAGAAAGAGGGCAGGCCCTTGTTCTCGGCGTAGATGGCGCTGGCGGAATAGAGCGAGACCAGGCCGATCATCAGCAGCGCCGCCACCGCGATCAGGAAATGATAGTCGGCGTAGCGCATGCTGCGCGAGGTGAAAAGCCCGGAGAAGAATCCCCGGCCTCCGCGGCGCGCGGTCGAATAGCGGCGCCTCACTTCAGCCTCCCGGCGAGGCGCTTGAACTCCGCGCCGCGGTGCTCGAAATCGCGGAACTGGTCGAACGAGGCGCAGGCGGGTGAGAGGAGGACCAAGTCGCCGGGCAGCGCCCCGGCTTCCGCCGTCTTAAGCGCCCGCTCCAGCGTGCCGGCCCGCCTGGCCGGGGCGGATCCGCGCAGTTCTTTTTCTATGACCGGGGCCGCTTTTCCTATCGTCAGCAGCGTTTTGACCGAAGTTCTGATCAGCGGCTTGAGCGGCGCGTAGGGCACGCCCTTGTCCAGCCCGCCCAGTATAAGCCAGATGTTCTTTTTTCCCGCCAGCGCCCGCAGCGCCGTGACGGTGGAATCCACGTTGGTGGCTTTCGAATCGTTTATATAGGTCACGCCGCGCAGCGTACGCGCGGTCTCCATGCGGTGCTCCACGCCTTTGAAAGAGGCGAAGACCGCCCGCAGGTCCGCCGGGCGCGCTCCGCAGGAGAGCGCCATAAGGCCGGCGCACATCGCGTTCTCCAGGTTATGCCGCCCGGGCAGCCGCGGCGGCTCGACGGTGAAAACCGCTTTCCCGGTCCTGAAGACCAGCCTGCCGTCCTCCTCCCAGGCGCCGAGCTTTCCCCCGCGCCGGCGGGAGGAGAAGAACATGACGCGCGAAGGGCAGCGGCGCGCGAGGCGCCTGCAGGCGGCGTCCTCGTAATTGAAGACGCAGACCGCGCCGGGCCGCTGGCCGGAGAAAACTTTCGCTTTCGCGGCGACATAGGCGGACAGCCCGCCGTGATGGTCCAGGTGGTCGGGCGTGATATTGAGGACGCAGGCCGCGTCGGGGGCGAGCGCGGAGCTGTCCTCGAGCTGGTAGCTGGAGAGCTCCATGACCAGCGCGTCCTTCGGCCCGGCCTTGGGCGCCGTAGCGGAGGCGGGTATCCCGAGATTGCCGCAGACGAAGGAGCGCGCCCCGCGTCTTTTGGCCGCCGCTTTCATCAGCAGGCCCAGCAGTTCCGTAGTGGTCGTCTTGCCGTTGGTGCCGGTGACGGCCAGGATCTTTCCCGCCTTCGAGAACGCAAGCGCGACCTCTATCTCGCTGAATACCGGTATGCCGGCTTTTTTCAGCTTCTTAAAGACCGGCGCGCGCGCCGGCAGACCGGGGCTCTTCACCGCGAAGCCGCAGGACAATATCCTGTCGCTATGCCCCCCCGCTTCCGTCTTCACGGAGCGCGGCAGTCCCCGGAGCTTAGGCCTAAGGTCCTTCATCGGCGCCGAATCGCTCAGCAGCACGCGGAAGCCGCGGGCCGCCAGCAGCCGCGCCGCCGCCAGCCCCGAACGCCCCGCGCCTATCACCAGCGCTTCTTTACCTTTGAATTTTCCAGGCTCGAATATCATATACGTTCTTTAATCATATTATACCGAAGTGGAGCCGACGTTGCTGACTGTCCGGCTGGTCAGGTTGCCGTCCTTGTCCTCCAGGGCGATGCGGTTGCCGGCCGCGTCGTATTCATACCTGGCGAACGAAACTATTTCCCCGCCGGCCTTGTTCACTACCGAGAGCAGCTGCCCCGCCTTGTCGTAGGTGTAATCGGTCCCGGCGAGGGTTTCCGGCAGGGCTTTGAAAACGGTTTTCTTCGTGCGCCTTCCGACCGCGTCGTAAGCGAAGGTTATATTTATCCCCTGCGGGTTAACGATGGACGTCAGGCGATTTAAGGCGTCGTAGGTGTAATTGTATTTCCCCCACGGCGTGGTCATGCCGGTGCGGTTGCCGACCGCGTCATAGGTGTAGGTTATTGCGTAGGTCCCGCCGCCGAAGG
>JAVVFK010000288.1:0-2512 GCA_032251015.1 Elusimicrobiales bacterium | reverse complement strand
TTTTCAAAGGAATTCGGTTTTAGGGTGGCCGGCCTGGATTATTCCCCGGCGGGCTGCGGCTTGGCGCGGGAGGTCCTGAAAAGCGCCGGCGTCGAAGGCGACATAATCTGCGCGGACCTGTTCACGCCGCCGGAAAGGCTGGAAGGCGGATTCGACGCGGTGGTCTCCTTCGGGGTGGTCGAGCACTTCGATGACACCGCGGCCTGTGTTAAGGCGATGGCCGCCTTCATCAAGCCGGGCGGGGTGCTGGTCACGAGTGTTCCCAACCTGACGGGCTGGATAGGGGTACTGCAAAAACTGGTAAACAGACCTGTCTATGACATCCACCGGGTCATCTTGCCGGAGGGGCTGCGGGAAGCTCACGAGGCGGCAGGCCTGGAAGTGCTGGAATGCGGTTATTTCGTTTCCACCGATTTCGGTGTGAACAACCTCACCGGCATCAGGACCGGAACTCCGTCCTGGCTGCTGAAACGTATACTTCTCAGCCTGCTGGCCAGGGTATCGCGTACCGTATGGCTGCTGGAGGAAACTATAGGGGAATTGCCCGCCGGCAGGCCGTTCTCACCGTACATATTCTGCGCCGCCCGCCGCCGCCCCGGTTAAAAAACTGCACACAACACGCGTGATTCCGTGTCCTGCGTACTGATACGCCGACATCCCCGGCAAAGTTCTCCTTATTTTAAGGCGGAAAGACGAATTGGTGGAAGTAGACGCCGAGCTCGCGGTAGTCGTCGCCGCGCCAGGCGAACTCGGCCCGCAGCGAGCTATTGCGCGCCAGGCGCAGTGAGGCGGCCGCCGTGCCGGCCCAGAGCGGTCGGGAATCGCCGAAAGCGTAGCCCATATAGCGGGCCTCCAGCAGCCCCCGGAAAACACCTCGCGAGGCCAGCACACCCGCTTTAAGACCTCCGCCCAGCCGCCAGTTCTCGCGCAGCGCCCCGCCGAAAGCGGTATCGGCCTCGACCATGGCGTACCAAAGCTGCCGCACGGGGCCGTTCCATTCCGCGGCAAGCCCCGCGCCGGCGTTCATGGCCCATACCGTCGAATGGCCGGCCGCGCGGCCGGTCTCGGGCGCCTGCTCCAGCCCCGCCGATATCTCCCAGGACTGCCGCCGCACCCAATCATCCCAAGGATTGAGACTCATGACATGGGCCAGCCTGGCCTGCTGCATGAAAAGGCGGCTCTCGTTCTTGTCATAGCGCAGTTTCAGCGAGGCCATCTCCAGCGCCGCGTCGGGCAGATAGCCCTCCGGATCGTCGAGCAGGTCCTGCAGCGCGAAACGGGCCTGCAGTTCGTAGGCCGGACCTTTCTTATGCGACACCAGGCCCGCGCCTAGGCGCGTGCTTTCATGGGAAGCCATTACCGAGGAGGGGCGCCGCGGCGCGCCGGGGAAGGTGACCTGCGGCCCCAGCGCGGCTCGGGCGGCCAGCAGCGGGTCCGTGCGGCCGTCGAGCTCGGACTGGTCTATCTTGCGCGCGTGGTAGCGCCAGTTGAGGTAATCGGCCGCCAGCTCCAGCACCGGCGCCTTCAGCGCGGGATGCGCGGGAGCCAGGCGCGAGAGTTCGGCCTCCTGATCGCCGCGCGCCAGTTCCAGCACCGACGCTCTCTGCCCGGGGGAAAGCTGCGCGCGCTTCCACTCCACCGTCTTCCAGAGCGAGGGCCGCCAGACCGGCTCGGCGGGGGGAGAAGCGGAGATCACGGCGCGGGCGGTGTCCGAGGGTATCACCCAGAGACTGAACCGGCCCGAGACGTTCAGCTCCGGTTTGGCGATATCGAGCAGCGGCATCAGCTGCCAGGAGCAGTTGCGCGTGAAGAAGAGGTAAGGGAAAGAGGCCTTGCCTAGTTCCCAGGCGTGACGCAGCAGGCGGTCTATTTCCTCCTCCGTCAGGTTCAGCGGGAATTCCCACAGGTCGCGGTTCTCGATATTCTGGTATTCCTGTATCTTGAGATAATAGGGAATGGTCGAGAATTGGCCCGGGTAGGCGCCGACAAGCCCCTTGAGCGCGTACAGCAGGCCGCCGCTATCGTCGGTGGTGGCGGCATAATTTATGGTGTAATCCAGCAGATCGGCCCCTTCCCCGCCGCGGGTATGGAGCCGCAGGAAAGTGTGGCCGTAGAGCGTGGAAGGGTTGTTCAGGTAGCCGGCGGCGAACAGCAGGCTGACCTTGTCTATGTCGAGCCGGCTGCGCCAGCTTTCATATTTAGGGCAGCTTCGCGGGGGGAACTCTTTCGGGGAAAGCCCCAGTTTCTCCCGCAGCCAGCGGTAGCGCTCGGGGAAGGCGCAGGCGGGAGCCTCGTCCGGGTCTCCCTCGTAAAAAAAACCGTCTATGGCGGCTTCCAGCTCCAGGCGCGGGTTTATGCGCCCCCACTTGGAGAGGAAGAACTCCGGGTTCGTGCAGAGACTGTCCGAACCGCCGAACAGGTCGTCCTCGGCCCAGACGGGTGTCGCGTCTTCTATCGCGTCCAGCACCGCCGGATACCCCGGCAGCAGCGTGCGCACCCCCCAGCCCTGCGC
>JAVVFK010000287.1:0-2559 GCA_032251015.1 Elusimicrobiales bacterium | reverse complement strand
GCGCGTGATGCGAGCCGCCGCCGCAGTTTATCCCGAGCCCCTCCTCCAGCGCCAGCTCCACTGCTTTCACGGTTCCGCCGGCGTGCAGCAGGTGGGACTTTATCACGGCTTTCGTTATTTTCATCTCGGCGGCGGCCGAATCCGCGGCGGTGAACCGGCCCGACAGGCATTTACGCGTCCAGGCCGGCGTGTGGACCAGCAGCAGATCCTTTTCGGATATCTCGGCCGGCGCCGCGGCGTCTCCGCGGCCGACGGTCCCGTCTTTCAGCAGCATGTCGAAAGCCAGCCGGAACTTGTCCGGCCGGAATACATGGCCGGGCAGCGGCGCGGCGTAGCCGGGAGAGAAAACTAGTACAGCCATAGGTGGAGATCCAGTACCACCGCCGCCCTGAGGATCAGGTTATGCAGGCCGTGCAGGAGGCAGGGAACGGCCAGGCTGCCCGTGCGGCGGTAAGCCAGGGCGTAGAGCGCCCCGCTCGAAAAAATTATCAGCATGCCTATCCAGTTCCGGTCCCCGTGGAAGATCATGAACAGTAAGGAGGTCCAGAGCAGCGCTTTGGCGAAGCCGGCCCTCTTCATTATGTAATTGAGCGCCAGCCCGCGGAGCATGAGTTCCTCGCAGCAGGCCATGAACATGGTGCTGAGCGCCATGAAGAACCAGCCGTCGCGCGACGCCCACATCCGCGCCAGGGCGGCGGGCCCTTCGGTTTCCGGATAGTACGCGGCTATCAGCCGCAGACCGGTCCAGGTAAGGGCCAGGTCCGCCGACAGGAAAAGCGCCAGGAAGCCGGCGGAGCGCCCGAAAGGCCTCAAGGAAAAGACGGAGCGGATATCGAGCCCGACCTTTTCCTTGTCGTTATAAACCTTGAAGGTTAGGATGGTCAGGAACAGCGCCGCCGAGGCGGCCAGGAATTCCGCCATGTGCGCGGGAAGGGACGGGTATCCTTCCGAAAGTATCTTATTAAGGCCGAAATAGGTCAGCGAAGGGACCGCGAGCGTGAGACCGGCCAGCGTCGTGGAGCGCAATAACCAAGGCCCCGGCTTCGGCGCGGGCGGCGCGGCCGCTATAGCTTCGGCCCCGTTCACAGGAAGAACACCGCCAGCAGGAAGGCCGCGCATATCGTCAGGCAGAGCCAGCCGAACCAGTCGCCGTTGGCGGCGTAGAACGAAGGAGGCAGGTCCGGTACTCCCACCTCGGCGGCCAGTACGCCGCGCTCGTCCAGGTCCAGGCGGTGCGTCACTCGTCCCCAGGGGTCGACGAAGGCGGAAATACCGTTATTGGCCGCCCGCAGCATAGGCCGGCGGTTCTCCGCGGCGCGGAAGACGTTGACCGCGAAATGCTGGTGAGGGCCGGCGGTATCCAGGTACCAGCCGTCGTTGGTCATATTCACCAGCAGGTCCGCTCCCTTGAGGACGTCCCTGCGCGAAAGATAAGGGAATACGGATTCATAGCAGATGCCGGCCGATATCTTCCTGCCGTCATACTCCACGAGCTCCTGGGAACGGGTGCCCGCCGAGAACTCGCCCAGCGCCCCCAGCGTGCGCAGCACGCCGCCGAAGATCCCCGAGAGCGGGATGTACTCGCCGAAAGGGACGAGTTTGCGCTTATTGTAGATCGCCTCCTGCCGGCCGTCGGGGGTTATCAGGAAGGCGGAGACGTAGCGGCCGTCGCCCCTGGACACCGAGCCGACCAGCGAATAAGTCCCGCTGGAGACCAAGGTCAGCCAGGAATATATCTCCTCGTCGTCTATCCAGCCGGGCAGAGCGTTCTCCGGCCATATGATCAGCCCGGCCCCGGCGTCGCGAGCTTCGGCGGCCAGTCCGCCGAGCCGGCGCTTTATCTCGCCGGCGTAGGATTCGTCCCACTTGCGGTAGAAGTCTATGCAGGGCTGCAGCGCCGCGGCCTTAATGGTCCCGCCCGGCGGCAGGGCGTCGCCCTTCTTCAACTCGCCGTTGCCGAAGATCCAGAGAAGACCCGCTATCCCCAGGACCCAGCCCGCCCGGCGGGCCTTGCGGACCGGCGTCACCTCCCTGAAGAAGGCGGAGCCGATAAGCGCGCCGGAAAAGGCCAGCGCGAAACTCAGGCCCCAGGGTCCGGTCAGCGAGACTATCTGTATTATCCTTTCATTGGACCACTGCGTGTAGGCGAGAAGGAACCAGGGAAACCAGAGCCCGCCGTCGCTGAGAAGGACTTTGAGCCACTCTATAAGGGTCCACAGCGCGGCCAGGACGAAAGGGAAGGCCGACGGGCCGGCGCGCCTGAAACTGCGGCCGAGCAGGCCGAACAGTCCGAACTCCAGCGCAAGCAGCGCGGAGAGAAGGGCTACGCCGCCTGCCGCCAGGCCGGGACCGAGGCCGCCGGCGCGCATCGTGGGGAAAAGCCAGTACAGGAGCCCGCAGTAGAACAGGAAGCCGGCAAGCCAGCCGTGGAAGAAGCCGGCGCGGCCGGAAGGGGACAGCCATATGGCGGCGGCCAGCGGGGCCAGGGCGATCCAGGCCAGCAGAGGGGAACCGATGCCGGGAGCGGAAAAGAAGAGCAGCAGGGCGGAAAGGACGGAG
>JAVVFK010000286.1:0-2586 GCA_032251015.1 Elusimicrobiales bacterium | reverse complement strand
ATGCTCTCAGCATTCTCGAAGTGGGACTGCTTCAGGTTCTTGGTGGGCAGCCCCTTCAACTGGTTGAGCACATTGATATTGGCAGCCGTGCCCAGGTCATGGTACTTGTCCATGACCTCGGTATCCTCGGGCACGGCCGGCACGGAGGTATAGAGACGGTTGGGCTTGGCCAGGCCCATCAGGCGCTTTATCTCTTCCGAACCCTTCACCTCGTCGTTCCAGACGGCGTAGAGGAAGCGGCTGTAATCGTGAGCGGAGGCCCGGTTGCGGTAGGTCCTGCCGTTGGCGGGTATGTACTCGACTATCCGGGTCTCCTTGAAAATACCGGGGTAATTGCGCTTGAGCCGGCGCTGCAGCCCCGAAGGCCCGCCCAGCTTGCGCATGAACCAGCTGGCGGAGACGTTGCCTGAATCGCGGATCATGTCCTCCATCCTGCGCCTCTCGGCGGCGCCGTAAGACCTTCGGCCCGCCTCGGCCTCGTGCAGCCAGGCCAGGGCTATGAAAGGCTTGATCATGCTGGCCGCGCCCATGGGCACATCCTCGTTTATGCTGACCACTTTCTCGCCGGAGGTAAAATCGTAGACGGCCCAGGCCGTGCGCTCGTCGGACTGCACTATACGGCGGCGCCGCAGGCCCTTTATGTAGGACTCCACCTTGTCTCCGAGAGCGGAGAGGGCGGCCGCCTTGCCGGGCGGCAGCGCGGCCGGGGCGGGCGGCGGCGCCGCGGGAAGAGAGATCCTGGGGGGCCGCGCGGAGGCGTCTTTCCAGTCGGCTGCCGGTATCGCCGCGGCCGGCTCCAGTTTTTTTACGGCCAGCAGGCGGGAATGGCGCGCGGCGACCGTCCTGGCGGACTCAAGCCCTCCTTTGCGGGGATAGACCAGTCCGTAATTGTCCTGCCCCCTGACCACGCGCAGGCGGCGGGCCATATCGGGACCCAGCAGGCCGGCCACTTTCTCACGGTAGGATTCGACGTTGGCGAGGTCCGGGTGCCAGAGATAGGAGATATGATAGTCCCCCGCCGCCGCCGGCAGGGAGGCGGAAAAGAGCAGGAGGAGTGCGAGAGCGGTCTTCATAGTTCCGGTAAATAAAAATCCCCGCCCCCTTGACGGGCCGCGGGGATAGGCGTACTGCTAAAATACGGGAAAACGGGTGTCCATCGTCCCTATATTTTAACAGAGTGCCGTTTTATGTCAAGGGGAGAGGGCTACTTGACCTCGAATCCCCTGGACTTAAGCGCCGCCTCCACTTTCTCTATGTTTATCCCCAGGTGCGCGCAGCCGTCTCGCACGCTCATCTGCTTGCCGTGCGTTTCGCGCATCACGGGGTTCCTCGCGCCCATGAAACCGAGCTCGAAGAGCAGGTTTATCAGCTCGGGATGCTCCGCGGTCAGGTCGTAGAGCGTCCTGTCAAGGTCTATGACTTTAGCTTCCATATCAGGCCAGCCTCCTTTCACCCTTTATTTTCTGTATATCCGTTATATCCTGGGTCACTTCCAGCGCTCCCAGGTATTCCCCGGCGGGGCCGCGCAGCGCGAAATAGCGTATATGTATCACACGGCCCTTCATGTTTATCCAGAACTCCTCGGAGTCCCTGGTCCCGGCCCTGAAGGCGTTCACGATCTTCTCCACCGCGGCCAAGCTGGCCGGGGGGTGGCAGTTCTGCACCTTGCGGCCCAGGATGGAGCGCGCGCGCAGGAAGACGCGGTCTTTCCCCTCCGAAAAGTAGCGCACCGTGTCTTCGGCGTCCACGAGGGTCAGGTCCACCGGCAGCGTATCGAGCAGGGAGACGAGCTGCTCCAGGCGGATATTGCCGCTGGGCAGATTCACCGCCCCGCCGGCCACGCCGGTATTGGCGGCTATGTCGAGCGCCTCGGCCATGGCGGCGGGCGGATCTATGAAGATATAGCCGGTCTGCGCGCTCTCGCGGAATATCTCCGCCCAGTCGGCGGCTTTCAGCTTCTCCAGGGCGGTCGGGAAGAGTATGCTCTCCTCCTTGAAGATCATGCCGTCTATCTCCTCGAGCAGCGCCGCCGCTGCGGCCGGGAACTCATCCGGGCCGGCGGCGAAAAGGCCGGCGATGGGCTGGTCCCGGCCGTCGAGGACGGTGGCGCTTCGGTGGATGCGCAAGCCCGTGGACGTCAGGCAGACGATGGCCGGGCGAATCTCGACGGCGTGAAAGGGCGGCTGACGGATCGGCTTCATCTGTGCCGCATCCTTGAAGAACATGCTGTCGCTGCCTGCGGCACAATCGGCGTTGTAACGTTCGACGGTGGCGTTGAGTGATCCGGGCCTGATCCCGCAGCGTAGGGCCAGATCGTCGAGGCTGTCGGCCTGAATGACGCGGCCGCTTCGAACTTGCTCGTCGAGGGTCTCGGTGACCCAATTCAGGCTCAGGGTGCCGGAGGCGAAAGCGTCCGCGAAGCGGGGATCGGGGCGGGCCTCGGCCCTGGCCACATCATCGAACAGCGCAAAGCAGGAGCCGCCGGTCTGTGCCTTCACGGCTCCTGACATCACGGCGTATTCCGCTGTTTCCTTGATGAAGCGACGGCCCTCGCGATTCACGTAGACCAGCCAGCCCGGGACGAAG
>JAVVFK010000285.1:0-2593 GCA_032251015.1 Elusimicrobiales bacterium | reverse complement strand
GCGCAAGCGCCGCCCGCACAAGCCCTTCGCCGTCATGGTGGCCGACCTGAACGCCGCCGAGACCCACGCCGAGATCGGGTCGGGGGAGCGGGAGCTGCTCGACTCACCAGCGGCGCCCATCGTGCTGCTGTCCTGGCGCCGGGACTCGGCGGTCGCGCGCGAGGTGGGGCCGACGTCTCGCGGCGGGCGGCTGGCGACCCTGGGCGTGATGCTGCCCTACACGCCGCTGCACCACATCCTACTGCGCGACGTGGGGCGGCCGTTGGTGATGACCAGTGGCAATCTGAGCGAGGAGCCCATCGCCCGCGAGAACGACGAGGCGCTGCGCCGCCTGGCCGGCGCCGATCACGCGGTCTCGGTGCGCGCCTCGCTGGCCGTGATGCAGGCCGCCCGCGCCCGCGCCTTCCTCGAACAGGCCGCCGCCGTCCTCGACGGGGCCGCCGGTATCTACGGCAACTGGACGCTCAATGCTCGCGCGGCCGCGCTGAGAGGAGCGGCGGCCTGGTATACGCGCTTCAATACATTCGCCGAAGCCGAAGCGCTGCTGCGCCGGGGACTGCCGCTGGCCGTAAGCCTGACCTTCGGCCCCGGCGAACTCCGCGGCTCGCCGCTTAAAAAAGGAACGCGCGGGCACTTCGTACTGCTCAAAGGTTTCGACTCCCGCGGCAATATTATCTGCAACGAGCCGGCGGTGAAGACCGGCAGGGCCGAGCGGACGTACCGCCGCGGGGAATTCGCCCGGGCCTGGTTCCGCAACAAGTATGGCGCGGCCTACGTCATAGTCCGCGACCCGGCCGTCTTCGCGGCCGTGGCCGTACCGGTAGGAACGCTTTATTCCGCTCCGGCCCCCACGCCGGCGCGCAAGAAAAAGACGATAGAATCCCAGCTCCTGATGAACGAGGCGGTACGCCCGCTCTCTTACGCGCGGGGCTGGACCGGGATAGAGGCCCTGGAGCAGCCCCATAAGTCCGGCAGGCACCGCGGCCCCGGCGGCTGCTACGCCGGATTCATCCGGGCTGACTCCCTGCGCACGGACCCCATGCCCCCGCCCAATTACTGCGTACGCGCCAAGTCCGCGCCGGCGGTTTGCGCGGGCGAAACAATAAGACTTTCGGCCGGCACGCGCTTCTATGCCGCGCCCGCGGGCAAGGGAAAGCTCCGGGCCTGGCTGGCCGGGGGGCGCCTGGCCCTGGTCGGGAAGGCGGACTGCCTCCCCTTCCCCCCGCCGGACCCGGGAGACGCCCCTCTGCGGCGCGGGATACTGGCCGCGGCCAGGCAGTTCGTGGGCGACAAATATCTTTGGGGCGGACGATCCTGCCACGGCCCGGACTGCTCGGGGCTGGTGGGCGTGGCCTGCCGCGTGCGCGGCCTGGACCTGCCGCGCAACGCCGACGACCAGTGGC
Source organism: Elusimicrobiales bacterium (assembly GCA_032251015.1). Lineage (GTDB taxonomy): Bacteria > Elusimicrobiota > Elusimicrobia > Elusimicrobiales > UBA9959 > UBA2231. The sequence continues at coordinate 1,190 of JAVVFK010000285.1, read as the reverse complement.
GGCTCTCGCCGCCGGCGCGCTGGCGCGACCTGCGGCCCGGCGACCTGGTATTCTCCTCCAGGCCCGGCAAGCCGCGCGACATAGACCACGTCATGTTCTATTCCGGCGGCGGCCGGCTCCTGGAAGCGACGGGGGAATCCGGCGACGTGCGGGAGCTCCCTTTCAGGGAAAAGTTCGGCGCACTGCCGGCGCCGTCGGCGCGAAAGACGGTGTCCGGGGGAAAGACGGTGTATTTCGGCAGGCTAACAGGAAACCGAAGCAGGAGGGACTGACATGACCATCAAGAACAAAGTCGCGAACATCTTCCCGAAAGTATCGGAGGTCCCCGCGGAATTTTCTTTCACGTACCAGGACCAGTCCGAGTACCTGGCCGGCGGCGAATTGCATAAATGGAAAGGCCCCTTCCACGAAGTCCTCTCCCCCGTCAGTCTGGCGGGAAGCAAAGGACTCGAGCGGGTAAAACTGGGGCGCTACCCGCTGCTGGGAGAAAAGGAAGCGCTGGAGGCCCTGGACGCGGCGGTCAAGGCCTACGACGAGGGCCGCGGGGCCTGGCCGGCCATGTCCGTGGAGGAGCGCATCGGGCACCTCGAGAACTTCACCGCGGAGATGAAGAAGCGCCGCGCCGAAGTGGTTAACCTGCTGATGTGGGAGATAGGCAAGTCCGCCGAGGACTCGGCCAAGGAGTTCGACCGCACGGTCGACTATATCGTCGACACGATAAACGCCCTCAAGGAACTCGACCGTAATTCATCGCGGTTCCAGGTCGTGCAGGGCATCATAGCCCAGGTAAAGAGGGCGCCGCTCGGCGTGGTACTGTGCATGGGTCCCTACAATTACCCTCTCAACGAAACCTTCACAACCCTGATACCGGCGCTGATAATGGGCAATACGGTAATCTTCAAGCCGGCCAAGTACGGCGTGCTGCTCCACAGGCCGCTGCTCGAGGCATTCCGCGACAGCTTCCCCCCCGGCGTGGTCAATACGCTCTACGGCGACGGAAAGACGATCGTCACGCCCATCATGAAGTCGGGCAAGGTGAACGTGCTTGCTTTCATCGGCTCCAGCGGCGTATCCGACGTCATACGGTCGCAGCATCCCAAGCCGCACCGCCTGCGCTGCGCGCTGGGACTCGACGCCAAGAACGCCGGCATAATACTCGGCGACGCGGACCTGGACCTCGCGGTTAAGGA
>JAVVFK010000284.1:0-2612 GCA_032251015.1 Elusimicrobiales bacterium | reverse complement strand
CTCTGCGTTTTCTACGGGCTGAAATTCAAGGAGCCGGCCCTGCCCGAGCTGCCCAGGGCCGCCGGAACCGTGGCGCCCGTCTCCGTAGCGGATCCCGCCCTCTGCCCGCGCTATACCGCCGTCGTCATGAAAGGACTCAAGGGCGCCGCGACGCCGGAGTGGATGGCCGCGCGCCTGCGCGCCATGAGGGCCAATCCCAAGGGCAACCTGCTCATAGACGTTTCCAATTATGTCATGTACGAACTGGGCCAGCCGACTCACTGCTTCGACCTGGCCAACCTCGCCGGCCCGGAGATAAAGGTCCGCCCGTCGTCCGATGGCGAGACCATGAAGGCGCTCGACGGCAGCGAGCTCAAGCTCTCCTCCGGCACGCTGGTCATAGCCGACCGCGAGAAGCCGGTGGCGCTGGCCGGCGTCATGGGCGGCTTCTATTCCTCCGTAGCCGATACGACCGATTCCATACTGATAGAATCCGCCTCTTTCGCGCAGTCCGCCGTCAGGGCCTCGTCCCGGAAGAGCGGCATAAAGAGCGAATCCTCCTACCGCTTCGAACGCGGCACCGACATAGAGCTGACGATGAAGGCCGCGCGCCGCATAGCGGGGCTGCTGCTGGAGGCCGTTCCGTCGGCCAGGGTGGAACAGGTGAGCGACAATTTCCCCGAACCGCCGCGGCTGCCCGTAGTTTCCGTCGACCCGGCCCGCATCAACGCGATACTGGGCACCGGGATGACGGACGGGAAGATCTTCGACTGCCTCAAGGCCATACAGCCGGGGCTATCCCCGGAGAAACCCTGGCAGTTCACCCCGCCGTCATATCGCCGGGATATAGAGACCGTCTGGGACCTGGCCGAGGAGGCCGCCCGCTACAACGGCTACGACCTGATCCCTTCGGTCTCGTCGATGCCGGTCATGCCCGCCTCGTCCACGCCCATGGCGGAGGCCGAGGCCGAACTGCGCGGCCGCCTGGCTTCTCTGGGCTTTTCCGAGGTGTATAATTACGACCTGGTCCCGCTCAAGGACCTGCGCGCCTGCCTGCTCGACGAGACGCAGGCGGTCGAGCTGCTCAATCCCCTTTCCTCGGACTACCAGTACCTGCGCACCTCGCTGCTGCCCGGGCTGCTCAGGACCCTGCGCTACAATCTGAACCGCGGCCGCACCTCGGTCGCGGTCTTCGAGACCGGGACCGTCTATCACCGGACGAAGGACGGAAAGAAAGAGGAGCGCGTCTGCGCCGGCCTGATGTACGGCCCCTTCCCCGAGGAGCAGCACTGGCGCGGCGGCTCTGAGATGTCGGACTTCTACCATTTAAAGGGCGTAATGCAGGCCGTTTTCGGCGGCCGGCGCGGTTTCCGTTTCGAGAAGCCCAAGGTCCGCCCGGCCTTCCTCCAGGAGGGCGCGGCTCTGATCATGAAACTGGGAGCCGGCGAGGCCGGCGTGCTGGGTCTGGCCGACCCGATGGCCGTCATCAACAGCGACCTCAAGGACACCCAGGTCTATTATTTCGAGATAGCGCTCTCCGCCCTGGCCGAGTCCTGGAAAGGCTCTTTCCGCGACCGCGTGCCGCAGGTGAAGGCCGTGTCGGCCTTCCCGGCCGCCTGGCGCGACCTGTCCGTGCTGGTGGACGGGGATCGGGAGTGGGCCGAGATGCAGAAGGACCTCTCCTCGCTGCCCGACCTGGCCCGGCTGGACCTCATAGACGTTTACAAGGGCAAAGGCGTGCCCGAGGGGCAGCGAAGTCTGACGCTGCGGTTCACCTTCTCCTCGATGGAGAGGACGATGACCGACGCCGACGTCAATTCCAGGATGGAAAAGGCCCTCAAAAAGCTGGAAGCCTCCTTCGGCGCGAAACTGCGCGGCTGAATCGCCGCGGCGCGTAAAAAGAAGAACCCCGGGTTTTCGCCCGGGGTTCTTTCTTTTGCGCTTATCAGGTCTTAATCGAAACTGACGGCCCGCTCGAGCGGCTCGAACTCCGTGTCCTCGGGGGAGAGTTCCACCGTCTTGGGGGTCTCCGCCGCGGACTTGAAGGACGGTATATAGTCCTTGAGCACCGAGACATGCGTAACGGCCTCGCCCTTGCCGTCGTTCTGGCCCACGCTGTAGGAAACCGTGCAGCCCTCGGGGGACTTGGCGAAGTCGGTGCCGCCGCGCACCAGGATGCCCTCGATCTTCTTCGTCTTGACGTTGAATACCGGCGAGCCGGAATTGCCGCCGAAGGTGTCGAGGTCCGTGGTGAAGTGGGCGCGCATGAACTTGGAGGAGCGCACCCGGGCGTCGCCGGCCACTTTGAGCGGCAGGCCGACGGGATGGCCTATCACGAACACGCCGGCGCCTTCCTTGATCTTCCTGCCGCGGTTGATCGGCAGCGGCTTGCGGCCGGTCACTTTGCGGTCGAGCTGTATCAGGGCGTAGTCGGGGCCGGTGGTGTCGAGGACGTTGCCCACTATCGCGCCGATGAGGCCGATGGCGCCCGACGGGGGCTTGTCCAGGTCGCGCTTGATGATCTTCTTGCAGGAGTAGACGTCGGAGGCGGGCACTGCGGTGTCGGCGGCCTTGCCGCGCGCGGTCACCGCGTAGCCGAAGACCAGCTTGGTGTCGGCGCAGGCGGCCTCGTC
>JAVVFK010000283.1:0-2618 GCA_032251015.1 Elusimicrobiales bacterium | reverse complement strand
CCGTGGAGAGCTCGTTATGGACACGCGGGGAGGCCGGCTCGCGCGCGAATCCGCCGGGGATATCGCTTTCTACTCCATGGTCAAATCGCGCATGCTGGGGCGCCGGACGCGCGTCTGTATGGAGGCCGCCGGCGCCGGCGGCGGCCGGCCGTGATAGTAAATCCCGCCAGGGCGGACCATCTCCCGCGCGAGGAGTTCCTGCTCGAGGTTTTCCTGACCAACCGCTGCAATCTTGACTGTTCCTATTGCTCTTCGCGGCGCATGATAGACGAGCCCGTCCGCCGCGCCCTGACCTTCGAACAGGTGAAGCGCGCGGTGGACGTCTACGCCGCCTACCGCCGCCGGCCCGGGTCGCGCCAGGAGAGGACCATCTTCTTTACCGGCGGCGAGCCTTTCCTCGAATACGATACGCTGAGACGGGCCGTGGAGTACATCGATTCCCTGCCCGGGAAGTTCCGCGTCAGGATCGCCACCAACGCCACGCTGCTGGCCCCGGAGCGGATAAAGTTCCTGCTGGACCGGGACGTGAGGATCTTCGTCAGTCTCGACGGGTGCCGCAAGGCGCACGACCGTCACCGGACTTTCCGCGGCGGCCGCGGTTCCTTCGGCTCCATAGACCGCGCGCTACGCCGTATTCCCTCTTCCGTCCGCGGCGGCGGCAACTTCTGCGTCTCCGCCACTTTCACGTCCGAGACCGCCAAATGGCTGCCGGAGAGCCTGGATTATTTCAGAGGCCTGGGCATAAGCGTCGTAGAGATCTGCCCCGAGGCCTACGAGGTCTGGAAGCCCGCGGATATCGCGCGGGCTTCCGCGGTGCTTGCCGGGGTGGCGAGGGAGCGGCTCCACCGGCGTTTCGAAGGCGGCGACGCCGGCCCGCAGTTCGTCTTCTCGAACAGTTCGGCTCCGGACAACGCGAAGTGGTCCCTGGCCGATTACAAGGACACGCTGCTTCACAGCGTCAGTTTCATGTACGACGGATACTTTTATCCCTGCGAAGCCGTCTTCGGCGGCGGCCTGGACGCGAAGTACCGTATAGGGGACACGGAGCGCGGCATAGACCGCCGCCGCGCGGAGCGTGTCTACGCGTCGGCGCTTGCGCGTATCGGGAAATGCTCCGGGTCCGTCGGCACTCTCCTGACGGCAGGCCGCTACTACTACGCCAGGAACGCCGGGCTGGACCCGGCGGACTATTTCGAGAACGCGCGCCGCGTCAACGACGCGTTCGATTCGGCCCTGGGCGGCTACCTGCGCGCGCAGCGGCTGCACGACGCCGTCACCGCGCTGCCCGCTTTCGGCGATTTCGCCCATTCCCCGCGTCTGGCCGCCGGCCGGGAGGTCTCCGCGCTGGCGCTTGAGGCGGCCCCGGGCTCCGATCCCGCGCGTCTGCGCGCCTGTCTCGATTACTTCCTGCATTCTCCCGGCGTCCGAAAGTCCCTGGTCATTCGCCGTCCAGGGGGGGCGGCCGGGACCGCTTCGGCCCTGGCCCTTTACGCCCTTTCCAAATCCGGCCGGCTTAAGAAAAAAATTTCCGTCAGTATGGAAGAGAGCGGAGTTCCGCCGTCATGAAAGCGCCGCGCCGGGAGATCGAGGCCGACGGGCCTTCGCTTACGCCGGGCAAGGCGGCTTCGCTGCTGCGTTCCGGCGCGGAGGTGTGGGCCGTCTTCGAAGGAGCGGCCGGCGCGCGGCTGACCGCGGCGCGGCTGGCGGCCCTGCCGCCGGCGCTGCAGAGGCGGATATGCGTGTCCGGGACGTTCGACTCCGCCGCCGCCGGTTCGCTGCTGCGTTCGGCCCGCTTGTTCCGTCGGGTCGAAGTGAGGGAAGTGATCTTCGAACTGGACCCGCGCGGGAACTGGGAGGGCGGGGGCCTGGCGCACCTGCGCGCGGCGCTGGCGGAGATAAGGGCGGATTTTTTCCGCGAACTGCGTTCCGGGTCTTTTCCCTGGCCTCAGCCGAGCAGGCTTTACGGCATCGACCTTGCCGGAGGTTCTTTCGCGCCGCCGGGACCGGCCGCGCGCGCCGTCAGGAAAGAACTTGGTTTTTTTGCCCCGATCGAAAGGAAGCTGAGACGGCTGGCGTCCGGCGCGGAAGAAGGGGCACTGGAATTCTTCCAGCCGCTGAACGCCCGCGTTCTCCGCGGGGAGACGGGCGGAAAAGTTCCGGCGCTCCGGCGGCTGGCCGCTTCCGGCAGGAAAGTGCCGCCGTCCTACGTTCTTTCCGCGGAGACGGCCCGCTCCCTGTTCCCCGCTTCGGCCCGAAGCCGACCCGCGGCGCGGAAGCCCTCGGGCCGCGAACTGCGCTTCCTCGCGGAACTGCGCGGGCTGTTTCCGCCGGGCAGGCGGTTCATGATAAGAAGTTCCTCGCCGGAGGAGGACGGCGAGGAGGCCTCTTTCGCCGGCGTTTACCGCTCCGAGGCGGTGGACGGACCCGCCGGGGCTCCCGCCGCGATAAGGAGATGTCTGGCTTCCGGGAGGGACGCCGGCGCCGCCGCCTACAGGCGTTTCGCCGTACGCGGCCGGGGCGCGGCTCCGGGACTGGCGCTGCTGTTCCAGCCTTTCGTGGAGGCCGGCCTGGGCGGGGTCGCCGTCTTCGACGGACGCGGCCGGGCCGTAATGGAGATT
>JAVVFK010000282.1:0-2624 GCA_032251015.1 Elusimicrobiales bacterium | reverse complement strand
AGGCGGCGAGCCCGCGCAGCAGGGCCTCCAGCCGCGCGGGAGAGATCTCCGCGTAAAAACCGCTGAGGGCGGGCTCCCCCCCTGCCTCCCCGTAAAAAGCCTCGATGGAGGCCGCCGCGGCGGAGGCGCCGGAACGCCGCCGTCCGGCGGCGCGGCGCGGCAGGTGGAAGAGCTCGAGCGTCCGCGAAGCGGGCCGGTAAACCGCGACGCCCGGCGCCTCCGCGTCGGCCAGGGCGAACGCGAAGGGCCGGCCCGACGATACGGCGGAAGCGAAGGGAGAACGGCTGTGAAGCAGCGCGGCCCAGCCGGCGGCGGCGAGAAAGACGGCCAGCAGCAGCCTGGCGGGCCAGGCCCGGCGCCCTTTCAGGAATTGAGCTTCAGACATGTCTTTAATCCGAGGGGATGCATCCACTTTCCCGACAGGCGCACCCATTCCGTCTTCATTCTGGCCGCCATGGCGGCGGCCGCGTCCAGGTCGCGCAGGGCGAGACGGCGCAGTTCGTCCGACCCCGGGAAAGACATGTCCGGCGACGCCAGGTCGGCGACGAAGATGATTTTGTCCAGTTCTCCCATGGACGGATGGCCGAGCGTGTGCCTGGCGGCCGCCCGCAGCACGGCCGGATCGTCGATACCCAGCTCGCGGCGGGCCAGGTGGGCGGAGGCCCAGGAGTGGAGCAGATGCGGGGCCCGGCGGACGGTCTCCTCAAGGAACGGCACCGGCGGGCGGGCCGAGCGGCAGAGCCTCTCGAGCCGCGGGGCTCCCAGCTCCTTCGCGTAATCGTGGATCAGGGCGGCCGAGGCGGCGGCCCTCACGTCGGAGCCGCGGACCGCGGCGATCTCGCAGGCCAGCCGGGCGCAGGCCAGCGTGTGCGCGGCGCGCCTGGGGCTCAGCCGGGAGAGGGCCCGCTCCCTCAGCCGGCCCAGGTAAAGGCCGCGCTTTTTTATTATCCCCGCGGCCGCCGGCGGGACCGCGGAGGGGGAACCGCCGCAATAAAGATCGGCGCGCAGGGCGGTGGAGGAGACCGCGGGAAAGGTCCCCGTCAGGAAGACCGGGGAGTATTCGCCCCGTCCCGGCGCCGGGAACCCGTCCCGCCGGCCGACGAGCAGCCGCGCGGCGGAGAGTATCCGTTCCGGCCGCCGCCAGCGGCCGAATCCGGGCAGGCAATCCGAGCCCATCAGGAAATATATCGCGGCGCCCTGATACCGTCCCCGGAAATATTCCAGCGACTGCCAGGTGTAGGTGGTCGCTCCGCAACGCTTTTCGAAAAGACTTATCTCCGCCGGGACGCGCGCGGCCGAGGCGGCGGCGCGCAGCATCGCCGCCCTGTCGGAAAAAGACTCCGACGGCGCCTCCTTAAGCGGGGGAACGAAGGCCGGCAGCAGGAACAGCCGGTCCGGCCGCAGCTGGCGCCCGGCGGCGGCCAGCAGCTGCATATGTCCCAGGTGGGGGGGATCGAAGGTCCCGCCGTAGACTACGACGGTCTTTTTCCGTGGGGGCTTCACAAGTGCTATAATATAATTTACCGGGCCTCCGGTGAAAATATGTCCGACAAAAGAAACAACGCGCTGATACTGCTGGTGGACGCCCCCGTGCCGGAGAAGACCGGGCAGGAACTGAAGAAGGTCTTCGGTCCCGAACGGGCCGTTCACATCAACCTCGACCTGATGCACGAAGCCTACAGGTCCGCGAAAGCCTACAGCGGGGCGATACTGATACTTTCCTACGAGAAGGGCCCCAAGCACCCCGACCTGACCTGGCTGGACCCCGAGGACCCGGGCTTCCTGGAAGCCAAGGGCCGGAGCTACGACGCGCGGGTACTGGCCGCTTTCACCCTGGCCTTCTTCACGGGCGCCAAGAAAGCCGTGATGATCAACCATCTTTGTCCCTCGATAAAACAGGAGTGGATAGACCAGGCCCTTTCCCGCACCAACGACAGGACCGTTTCCCTCGGCGCGGCCCAGGACGGCTCTTTCCACATGCTCGGCCTCACGCAGGAGAACCTCCGCGTGCTGGAGGAGGTCTCTTTCTCCTCCGGCAGGACGGCCGAGGAGATATCCGAAAGGGCGCGCCGCTTCAAACTGGCGGTGCACGCCCTTCCCGACACCTACGTGGTGCGCGACGAGGAGACCCTGCGCAAATGGATAGACTCCAAGGAGAGCGCCCCTTCTCTCTTCAAAGAACCCCCGGCCAGCCCCCCCCAAACGCCCCATAACGGCGAGAAGAAGCACGGCCGCGGAAAGCGCCATCACAACGGCTCTCACGCCGAAGGCGGCGCGGAAGACAGCACCCTCTGAACACCGCCCGGCCGCCCCCGCGCGGCCGCCCGGTCCCGAACCGGTATCAGCGGGGGACACCATTCGGCATTGTGTCCCAGTACCGTCTTCCTGGAGGAAAAAATGAAAGAACACAGGAAAACCTGCGCGGAGATATTCCGCCTGGCCGGCCGCGTACGGGCCGAGGTCATGATAAGCTCGTCGGAGTCGGCGCTGACCCGGTTCGCCGACAACGTCATCTCCCAGAACGTGGCGGAAAGGTCCGCTTCGGTCTCCATCAGGCTTACGGACAAGGGCCGCGTTTTCCGCGCCTCGCTCAACCAGACCGGGGGGCCGGCCCTCGCGGCCGC
>JAVVFK010000281.1:0-2636 GCA_032251015.1 Elusimicrobiales bacterium | reverse complement strand
AAAAGAAACTCGTCGCGGTGATATACGGCGGAAGGTCCTCGGAGCACGAGGTCTCGATAGAGTCGGCCAAAACGGTCATGGACCTGGCCGAGAAGGCCGGCTTCAGCGCTTTCCCGGTGCTGATAGGCCGCGACGGCCGGTGGAGCGCCGTCGATCCGCGCCGCGGCGCCAAAGGCCCGGCTCTCTCTTTCGACCCGGCCGACGGTTCGATTCTGAAGGGGCGCGTCAGGATCAGGCCAGGCTGCTATTTCCCCATCGTCCACGGCACCACCGGCGAGGACGGCGCGCTGCAGGGCCTGCTGGAGATGGCCGGGACCGCTTATGCCGGCTGCGGCGTGGAGGCTTCCGCCATAGGGATGGACAAGGTCCTTTCCAAAAAACTCGCCGCCGAGCGCGGCGTTCCCGTTCTTCCCCACGTCCTTATAGAGCCGGCCGAAAAAGGCTCTCTTGAACGCGGGCTGAGACGAGCGGCTTCGCTGCCGCTGCCGCTCTTCGTCAAGCCCGTCTCGCTGGGGTCCTCCGTGGGCGTGACCAAGGTGAAATCCCGGGCCGCTCTGAAGGCCGCGGTCCGCAAGGCGCTGCGCTTCGGCCCCGCGGTCATGATCGAACGCGGAGTGGACGGGGCCCGCGAGATAGTAGTGGGCGTGCTGGGCGAGGGAGCCTCGGCCGCCTCCAGCGTCTGCGGCGAGGTCAAACCCAAGGGGCGTCACGAGTTTTTCGACTACGAAGCCAAGTACCTGGACGACGACGGCATGGATTTCGTGCTGCCGGCTTCCCTGCCCGCCGGCGTAGCGCGCCGGCTGAGGGAGCACGCGGCCGCCGCGTTCCGGGCGCTGGGCTGTTCCGGTATGGCCCGCGTCGATTTCCTGGCGGATCCGCGCGACCCGCGCCGCTTCTGGTTCTGCGAGATAAATACCGCTCCCGGTTTCACCTCGCACAGTCTCTATCCCCGTCTCTGGAACGAGACCGGCGTAAGTCCCGAGCGGGTAGTGGCGCGGCTGGTAAGAACAGGCGAGGCGCGCCGGTCGTCCCGGGCGCGCCTCAGCATAGCCAGGAAGTAAGGGGCTATTGCCCGCCGAAGCCGGGCATCAGGTACTCCGCCTCGTCGCCTCCGCCGGCCTCCTCTTCCTCCACGTAAACATATTCGTACTCGTCGTCGTCGTAGAGTTCCTCGTCGGCCGGTGTTTCCGCGGGCGCCGCGACGGGTGTCGCTTTGGGGCGCGGTTTGGGGGCCGGTTTCGGCGCGATCTTTTTGGCGGGTGCCCGGGAGGTCCTGCGAGAGGAGGAGCGCGCCGACGATTTTTTGGCGGGCTTCCTCGCGGCGGTCTTGGGCGCCGCAGGCTTCTGGCCGAACAGTTCCTGCATCACTTCCCTGCCCTCTAAGTTGTTCGGGGTGACCCTCTTGTTCTCCCGTTCCACGGTGAAGGCGTAGACGAGGGGGGGCTTGCCGCCCTTGACCGGGATTACCGCTTCAGCCTTGTAATTATCTCCTTCGAGGGGGGATACCTTCCACTCGATATTGTTTATATTCCCGTCCTTCTTTATCGCGTCGGCGACTATCTTGGACTCGAGGATCTCCCCGCCCTCTTTGGCGGAGTAGGTTCTTACCACGAACACTATCTCGGGCGAAACATCCGCGGCCGGCGGCGGCTCCCCGGCCGCGCCGTCCGGAGCGGCGGCGGTCTCTTCCTGGGCCGCGGCGGGAGTCTCGGGCTGTTCGTCGGCCGGCGCCTCTGCGGGGGTCAGGCCGGGAACGGCGAAGGGGATGTAGGGCGTGACGTCGAATATGCCGAGGTTGCGGAGCATGAATGCGGCCCCGCCCAGTACCGCCGCCAGGAGGAGCAGCGTCAGCATCCCGCGCATGATTTTTTTGACGGCAGCCCCCGCTTTGGAGCCGGAGGAGTTTCCTTCGCTGCCTTCGTCCACGATCTCCTGCTGGTTGACCTGTTCTTTGACCGGTTCCTTGACAGGCCCCGGCGCGGGCGCCTTTTCCTCGGGAGGGGCTTCTTTTTTAGTCCCCGCGCCGAAGTCGAATAAGCCGGCAGTTTTAGGTTTCGCCCCGGGCTTCTCCGCCGGCGGTCCCTGCTTGTCGCCTATCATTTTGCGCAACTCGGTTATGGAATCCTCTATCAGGCGTATCTTGGTAAGAACTTCCTGCTGGAACTGGCTGTTGCGCATGGAGGAGAGTATCTCCCCCATCTGGTCCATCTTTATGACCAGCGGGTCCAGGTGAGGCCTTATGTCCGGGGGCGGGGAGGCCGCGAGCTTAAGGTTCCTCTTTATCATCTCCTCTATTACCGCCGGGTCGAAAGCCGGTGCGGCGGGCGCGGCGGCGGCTGCGGTTTCGGGCGCCGCGGCTTCCGGCTGCCCGTCCGGCGCGGCTTCCGGCGGTTTATTCCCGCCGCCGATGCTGGAGAGCGATATCGGGTCGAAAGAAGGGGAGAAGTTCTTCGCCTCCGCCTGAGCCGCCTGGCCGGACGGTTCGGCCGCGGGCACGGAGGGTTCGGGGATGGCCGCGGCCGGCGTCTCCTGGACGGGGACGGAGTCGGGGATCGCCTCGGGGGCCGCCTCGGTAGCCTGCGCCTGGGAGGGATGGGTCGCTTCGGCAGGGGCCGGTTCCGAGGGCGCCTGCTGCG
>JAVVFK010000280.1:0-2641 GCA_032251015.1 Elusimicrobiales bacterium | reverse complement strand
CGAGAAGGAAAAGGAAAATCTGTTTTATTTTCATACCGATATTATATAAGGATAAGCGGCGGATGTTAAGGGCAGAATTTACCACCCCCGCGTAGGACTTTAGACCTATACGCGATTTCTAGGGATCCCCCTTCCTCGCCCCCGGACTATCGCCGGCCTCGAAAAAGCGGTTCTTTTTTATCTGTTTCTCGGCCTGCTCCAGGCCGAACCTGAATATCTCGACTATCTGGTACCCTTCCGCCCTCATGGCCTGGAGGCGCTTATTGTCCTCCTCCGAGAGGGAGATCACTATCTGATATCTCGCTTTCATTAATTACCTCCTTATATATAGGGCGCCATCCGGAAAGGGAGGGTTTTCCTCCCTTTCCCGGGCAGCGTTCGCTCAGAGCGTTTTGATCCTTTCGCGCATATAGCTGAGCGCCGTCTTTATCCGGTCGGCGCGCTCCTGCGTCGCCCCCATTTTGCCGTCCTTGAGAAGTCCCAGGTTGGCGCACATGAAGAGTTTGAACTGCTGGGTCTGATGATACTTTGCCGCGTTCATAAGTCCTCCCTTGTACTGCGAATATAGTATAGCATAGGATAGTATAGTTGTCAAGCCCCCCCTTACTGAAAGTCCAGAAAAAACAACAACTTTTTATTCCCCCCTTCATCTGCCGGAGGCATTAGGGAATTAAAATTGGTAGAATTCCATCAATGAAAAGGCTCGACTTCAAACCCGGCGGGACGCTGATATGCGGGGTGCTCAACGTCACCCCCGATTCGTTTTCCGACGGCGGTAAATGGTCCGATCCGGCCGCCGCTCTCGACCGCGCGCTGCGCATGGAAGCCGAAGGCGCGGACCTTATCGATATAGGCGGCGAGTCGTCCAGGCCCGGCAGCGCCCCGGTGCCGCTGGAAGAAGAAAAGCGGCGGGTCATACCCCTGCTCGAAGCCCTGGCCGGGCGGCTTAAGGTGCCGGTATCGGTGGATACCCGCAAGCCCGAACTGGCCGTCATGGCGGCCGGGGCCGGGGCCGACATCCTCAACGATATTACCGGTTTCACCTCCCCGGCCATGATAAAGGCCGCGGCGGACTCGGGCGCCGGCGCGATTGTGATGCATATGCTGGGAGAGCCGGGGACCATGCAGGCTAGCCCCGTATATAAGGATGTAGTAGCCGAAGTGCGCGATTTCCTGGCCGGCCGGGCCCGGGCCCTGTCCGCGGCCGGGGTAAAGGATATTATCCTGGACCCGGGTATCGGTTTCGGGAAGACTCTGGAGCATAACCTGGCGCTTATAGCCGGGCTGGGTAAGATAAGGGAACTCGGTTATCCGGTCATGCTGGGGGTTTCGCGCAAGAAGTTCATCGGCACGCTGGCGGGCGGAGAGCCGCAGGAGCGGCTGAGCGGCACGATAGCCGCCTGCGTGGCCGGCGCGGAGCGCGGGGCGGACATCATACGCGTGCACGACGTGGCCGAATGCCGCAAAGCCATGCTGGTGGCCGACGCGATAAGGGGCGCCGCAAAATGAGGGTTTATCTCTCCCTGGGTTCCAATATGGGCGACAGGCTCTTCAACCTGCGTCGCGCGCTGGAATTGCTGGGCGAAGGCGGCTGCCGCGTCACAAGGAAGTCGCCGGTCTATGAGACCGAGCCGCTTTACTACCTTAAGCAGCCGGCTTTCTTCAATATGGCGGCGGCCTGCGAGACGCCGCTGCCGCCCGCGGACCTGCTGACGCTCATCGGCCGCGTCGAACGGACGCTGCGCCGCCGCCGGCTTTTTAAGAACGGCCCGCGCACGATAGACATAGACATACTTTTTTACGGCGGCGTACATATCAAGCGGCCCGGCATCGAGATCCCCCACCCGCGCCTGGCAGAGCGGGAATTCGTCCTGGCCCCGCTGGCCGGGATAGCCCCGTCGCTGCGCCACCCCGTCACCGGGCTCACGGTCCGCGCCATGCTGGCGGCGCTCAAAACCCCGGGCGGCGTAAAGCGCCTGCCCTCCTCCTACGCGGGACTAGAGGACTGGCTGCGCACCCTCCCCCCGCCGACGGTGGCGGGTCATTACAGCCTCAAACCGATCCGCGCCGCGCTGGCGCGGCTGGGCTACCCCGAAAAGAACATGGGGACGGTCGTGCATATCACCGGTTCGACGGCCAAGTCCAGCGCCGCCTGCATGACCGCGGCGGCTCTATCGGCCAACGGCTGGAGTACGGGCCTCTATACCAGCCCGCATGTGCGCGGCCTGCGCGAACGTATTAAGATCGACGGCCGGGAGATATCCGAAAGGGACATGCTGGACTGCTTCCTGCGCGTGGAGTCGGTGGCCGCCGGAGAGCTTTCTTTCTTCGAGACCATCACGGCCGCGGCTTTTCTATATTTCTCGGATAAGAAGACCCGCTTCGCGGTGATAGAGGCGGGGCTTGGCGGACGGCTGGACGCCACCAACGCGGTGCCCGGCGGCGTGGCCGGCATAACCTCGGTGAGCCTGGAGCATACCGACCTGCTGGGCCCGCGGCTCGCCGACATAGCCGCGCATAAAGCCGGCATCATAAAACCCGGCGTGGACGTCCTGGTAGGCAACGGCGTCCCGGACGAGGCTTTCCGCGTCATAGCGCGCTCGGCCTCGTCCGCCGGGGCGCGCGTCCATCGCCCGCCGGC
>JAVVFK010000027.1:0-17375 GCA_032251015.1 Elusimicrobiales bacterium | reverse complement strand
CGGCCTCGGGCCGCCCGGCCAGCGTCACGGAGACCGACATCTCCCGCCCGTCGCGGAGGAAAACGATATCGGCCTTGTCGCCCGGCCGGCGCGTATAGATGCGGTGGATCAGGTCCTCGTTGGACTCCACCGGCGAACCGTCGCATGAAACGATGATATCCCCGCGCCGCAGCCCGGCCTCCTCGGCCGGCGAACCGGCGATGACCTCGTTTATGATGCCCCCGGCCCGGCCCCGTACCCCCAGCCGCGCCAGCATCACCGGGTCCGTCCGCAGCAGCGCGACGCCCAGCCAGCCGCGCCTCACCCGCCGCCCGGCCCTGACGTCGGAGAACACCCTTGCGGCCTCGGCGGCCGGCACCGCGTAGCTCATCCCGGCGAAGGCGCCCGAAGGCGAGATTATCGCGGTATTTATCCCTATAACGTCGCCGTCTATGTCCAGCAGGGCCCCGCCCGAATTGCCCTGGTTTATGGCCGCGTCGGTCTGCAGCAGGTTTGAATAGTTGCGCCCCTGTATCTTCAGCGAGATGCCCCGCGCCGAAACTATGCCGGCCGTCACGGTCTGCCGCAGCCCGAAAGGAAAGCCCACCGCTATGACCCAGTCGCCTATCTTGGGCGTCTTATCCGCCGCCAGCCGCAGGTACGGGAACTTCCTGTCGGACCGCATCTTCAGCACCGCCAGGTCCATCTCGGCGTCGCCGCCCACGGGTTCGGCTATAAGTATCCGCTCGCTCCCTTTTTCGCTGAGCATCTTGACCTTTATGGCCTTGGCCCCCTCCACCACGTGGTAATTGGTCAGGATATACCCGTCCGGGTCCACTATCACGCCCGACCCCACGCCCTCGATATCGTAGCGGTAGATCCGCTCGGTCGGCATCATGTAGCCGAAGAAGTACTCGGGTTCTATCACCCGCGCGGCCCCCTCGCGCACCACCTCGATGCTGACGACGGCCCGGCCGGCCTTGGCCGCGGCGTCGTTGAAGGTCTTCTGCAGGGACCTCGCCGCGTCCTGGGCTGCGGCGGGCAAGGCGGACGATATAAGGAAGAACAAAGAAAGTATAAAAGGAAACGCTTTCATATCCATACTCCTTTAAAAACGGCGGTTTCCGGCCCCGTTCCCGCTATTTTCTACAATTTTACGCTTTTTTCTGTCAAAAAAGCGGGGGCGCTTGACAGACCGGCCGGGGCTTTGATAAGATTTACGCGTACCGTATCTTACAAGCCGTCGGGGTATCCGAAAAGTCCAACGACTACCGCGACGGTGAAGTCCTTCTGAAGAAGCAGTACTGAAGGCGCGTTAAGTTTCTCCCACCTTTGAAACTTAGCACAAAGTATCGGGATATAATGCGGCAATTATATTCGGAGGTTTGTGCTATGAAAATGTTACTTACAGTTCTTATGACCCTGGCGGCTTTCACCGCCACGGCTTCCGCGCAGTATTCCCAGATCATGGAGAACGTTCTCCAGAACACCGACCCGGCGATAGCCGGGCCGGTCATAGTCGTCGGCGGCAACGACTCCTTCTCCATACCCGAGCCTCTCATCGTCAGGCCCGAGACCAAGGACTCGGCCACCGAGTTCTTCCCGATGATCAAGAACCGGATCTACGAGTACGAGTACACCTCCAGCGAGTTCCTCGGCACCAGGCGCCTGACCATAGCGTACCTGGACTATTCCGAGAAGGAGGGCTTCCTTACCGCCCGCCTGACCGCCTACAACCGCACCACCCCCTGGGTGGAGGACTACAGCGTGCAGTTCAAAGGCGACGGCCTCCACGCCACCTCCAGCCCGCTGGGCGGCCCCCGCCTGGAGATCCCCCTCCCGCTCTACCAGAACAGGAGCTGGAGCGAGGGCCAGTTATACAACAGGGTCACCAGCCTCAGGTACAAGACCACCGTCCCGGCCGGCCAGTTCGAAGGCTGCCTCAAGATACTCACCAAGATAGGCGGCGGCGATGCCGGCAGCGCCTACCGCATCTACGCCCCCGGCGTGGGCCTGGTGGAAGAAGCGCTCAGCGCCGAAGACCGGCAGGACCATATCCGCCTGGTCTCCGTCAAGCAGATCGTCCAGCCGTAAAAACGGCGGCAAAAAGAGAACCCCCGGCCGCAAAGCCGGGGGTTCTTTTCTTTTACCCCGGACCTTGCCCCTGTCAAAAGCCGCGATTATTTTCAATAATGTAGATATGGCAAAAGAAAGACCCAAGATACTACTGGTGGACGACAATGTCCCCATACACACGCTTCTCAATGACATCCTGAGGAAAGAGGGCTACGATCTTTTCTCGGCCTCGGACGCCATGCAGGGCCTGATGGAGATAAAGCGCGTAAAGCCGGACCTCCTGCTCCTGGACATGAACATGCCGGCGGGAGGAGGCCAATCCGTTTATGAAAGGGTGCGCAGGATGTCGGAATTCCTCCACATGCCCATATTGATATATTCCACCACCCCGAGGGAAGAACTGGTTAAAAAGTTCCAGACCGGCCCCGCCCTGGAGATAATCGACAAGAACGCCCCGCTGGACAAACTGCTGGAGGCGATAAAGACGCTGCTGAGCGACTCCTAGCGCGGAAGAATCTTCCCCCTTCGACAATAAAAGAAGAACCCCCGGCCGCAAAGCCGGAGGTTCTTTTTTTTGCCCGGGGCGGGCGCGGGTCTAAGCCTGGCCGCCGAGAGCGCCCAGACCGCCGAGCTTATGCATGCGCTCGGCCGCGGTCTTCTGGGACTGCTTTATAGCGCGGTTGATCGTTTCGGCCACGGCGGCCTCCAGCTTAGCCTTGTCCATGGAGGCAATTTCGCCCTTAAACTCCACTTTCTTGACCTCCTGGGCGGCCGTGATGGTCACCTTCACCATGGGATCCTCGGTCACCAGCTCCAGCGAATCCAGCTCCTTCTTGAGCTCCTCCATCTTCTTCTTCATCTCCATCAGTTCCTTCATCTTATCGAACATATCTTCTCCTTGATTTGGGGACACAATACCTATTTCCTGTTGCGAATATGTATTGTGTCCCCCTTTTTCAGGCTTTTCCAGCTATGAGAACCTTGTGCGGATAGGCAGCGGGGAAATAGGTATTGTGTCCCCCTTTTAACAGGCGTCCGGTTCCTTTTTAAGGGCGCGGATCTTGATGCGCAGCGCCGCGAAAGTGAGCGTCATGAACGGGCTTATCAGATTGAAGAAGGCGTAGGGCAGGTAGCTCAGCGTCCCCACCCCCAGCACCCCGGCGTGATAGGCGCCGCAGGTGTTCCACGGCACAAGGGCGGAAGTTACGGTGCCCGAATCCTCCAGCGTGCGGCTGAGGTTCTCGGGCGCCAGGCCTTTGTCGCGGAACGGCTCGGCGAACATCTTGCCCGGCACCACTATGGCCAGGTACTGGTCGGAAGCGGTCAGGTTGACGGCGATACAGCTGGCCACCGTGCTGGCGAAAAGCCCGAAGATGGAATCGGCGGCTTTCAGCAGCGTCGAGCTTATCCTGTGCAGCGCGCCGATGGCCTCCATGACCCCGCCGAACACCATCGCGCAAATTATCAGCCAGACCGTGCCCAGCATCCCCTCCATCCCCTTGGCGGAGAACAGGTCGTTGAGCGAGGCGTCGGGCGTGACTATGGCGGTCTTGACCGTCAGGGCGTTCATCAGGCCCTTATAGGACGACACGAAATCCAGCCGCTCCACTCCGGCGAGCCCGGCCAGCACCTGCGGCTGGAAGACCACCGCGAAAGCCGCGCCCAGCAGGGTTCCGGCCAGCAGGGCGATGAGCGGCTGGGTCTTCTTCACGATCATGAATATCACCAGCGCCGGCACGACGAAAAGCCAGGGCGTCACGCTGAACACCGACTCGATGGCCGACAGCGTGGCCCCGGCCGAGGCGGCGCCGGAAGTCTCGATGGTGAATCCCAGGAAGACGAAGATGAGCAGCGTTATGGCGTAGGTCGGGAAAGTGGTATAGGCCAGGTAGCGGACATGCGTGAACAGGTCGGTGCCGGCCATCGCCGGGGCCAGGTTGGTCGTATCGGAGAGCGGCGACATCTTATCGCCGAAATAGGCGCCGGAGATGACCGCGCCGGCAGTCATGGCCTCGGGCACCCCCACCGCCTTGCCTATGCCGATGAGAGCGATGCCGACGGTGGCCGAGGTGGACCAGCTGCTGCCGGTGGCCAGCGAGACGACCGAGCAGATGAGCAGCGTGGCGGGCAGGAACACGTTAGGGTTGAGCAGTTTCAGCCCGTAATAGATCATCGCCGGAATGATGCCGCTGACCAGCCAGGCGCCCGACAGCGCGCCCACCATCAGCAGTATCAGTATCGCGCCCGTCGTGGTCTTGAGATTGGACGAGACGTGGTCCAGCATGCAGGAATAACTTATCCTGTGCCGGAAGCCCACCAGCGCGGCCGCGGCGCCGCCCAGCAGCAGTATGAACTGGTTGGAGCCGCCTATGGCGTCGTCGCCGTAGACCCAGACGTTCCAGGAGAGCATGCCCACCACGGCCAGCACCGGGAACAGCGCCGCCCATATGCCGACATGGCCGGTCGCAGAGCTCCCGGCACCGACTGCGGCGGATGCCGCCCTGTTCCGGCCGGTCTTTGAAGTCATCGTGAACGCCTCCGGGATATCATGGAACACGCAATGTTAATAAATATACGGCGGGTCATGAAAGCGGAATTCACAGGGAGTTGAAGTAACCGGCCAGTTCTTCGGCCGAAGCCTTGACCGCGGGCGAGAGCCCCTCGGCGTGGTCCAGCGAAACCGCCTGCACGCCCACGACGGCCAGTTCGGCCCCGGTGTCCTCTTTAACTATGGAGAAGGTCACCGACAGCGGGAAATTATGTGTGGAGACCAGGGCCTGATTGTTGATGTCTTCCAGCGCTATCACCCGCAGTTCGCCGGCGCAGCCCCCGAAATGGGCCGCGTCCACCAGTATTATCTTGGCGGGCTTCCAGTCTATGGCCGTCTGGGCCACGTTCTCGGGTGTGGTGCCGGCGTCGATGAGACGCAGGTCGCCGCGGCGGAACTTCACCAGCGAGGAAAGGTAAGGGCCGACTCCGTCGTCGGCCCTCAGCTCGCTGCCGAGCGTCATCAGCAGCGTCCGGCCCCCGGCGGCGGGGGCCAGAGCCGCTTTCACTTCATCACTCCACGAATTTGACATCGAGGTAGTGAGCGGAGCACGAGATGCACGGGTCGTAGGCGCGCACCAGCATCTCAAGCCTCAGCCGTATATCGTCCTGCTTCATGTGCAGGATCTCCGGCAGGAACTTGGCGAAGTCGTACTCTATGTTGTTGACGTTCTGGTTGGTCGGGATGATGCAGTTGGCCTGCTTTATCATGCCGTTCCCGTCGGTGACGTAGTTATGGTGCAGGATGCCGCGCGGCACCTCGACCGAACCTACGCCGTCGCCGGCGCGCACCGGCACGGCGCCTTTCTCGTTGACGCCGACGGTGATCTCCTGGCTGTAGTCCACGCCGTTATTGCGGAAGTCCTTGAGGATGCCCAGCGCGTGGTGATAGCAGTGGATTATCTCCACCACCTGCGCCATCGTGTTCATGAACGGGTTGTGGCAGACCGGCTTGAGCCCTATTTCCTTGGCGTAGGCCTTGGCCTTAGGGTGCAGCTTGTCGTAGTTCAGGTTGAAGCGGGCCAGCGCGCCCACGAAGAGACTGTCGCGGTTCCACTTGGTGAACTTGGCGGACGAGCGGGGATCGATGAACTCGTTGGTGGACTTGCGGTACTCCTTGCGGGAAACGCGCGACCCGTCGGAACTGCCGATATCGCCGCTGAGCAGCGGGTACTCGGCGTCGTCGCTCACCAGCGCCACGTACTCGGTCTCGCGGGTGAAGTCGGGCAGTTTGAGCGTCTTGGCGAGTTTCAGCAGCGGCGTCAGTTCCGCGGCCATGCCCTCCATGATCTTTATCTGCGCGTCCAGGTCCTTCCGGCGCGGCAGCTTGGTCCAGCCGCCCACGATGGCCGTGATCGGGTGGATGTGGCGCCCGAGCAGGATATCGCAGCAGTCGTTGACGGACTTCTTGAGCCGCAGGATCTGGCGCACGACCGTGTTGTGCGTCTTGACGAGCGGAACGAAGGACGGCACGCCCAGCGCGTCGGGCGCCACCAGCAGGAAGGCGTGCAGGACGTGACTGTCGAGGAACTCGTAGTCCAGCATCAGCTTGCGCAGCTTTATGGTCTGCTCGGTGGGCGTCACCCCCAGCGCGTCCTCGGCGGCCGCTATCGAGGCCAGCGAGTGGCCGCAGGAGCAGATGCCGCAGATGCGCGAGGTTATGTGCTGAGCCTCGAAGATCGAGCGCCCGCGCAGCATTCCCTCGAAGAGGCGCGGCGTCTCGACGACGTGAAACTCGCACTTCTCGATCTTGCCGTTCTTCACGTTGGCGACTATGTTGCCGTGGCCCTCTACGCGGGTTACGTACTCTACCTTTATATCTATGTTCTTTCCGGTGGTTTTTGCGGTTGCTTTTGCCATGTTGCGCCTCATTTGCCCTTGCCGGGCTTCTCGTCGTTCTCTTTGCACTTGTTGTACATGTCGAACTTATTTTTGATAAGTTCGGGCTTAAGGTTGTACTTGGTGATGACGTCGTTGGCGTTGTTGGCCGGGTTGGTCACCTCACCGCGGCAGCCGTAGCAGATATTGCCGTTGTTGACGCACCAGCTGTTGCAGCCTGCCCTGGTCCAGGGACCCAGGCAGGCCAGTCCGCGCTCGTACATGCAGACGTTCTCGTTGAGCTTGCACTCCGCGCAGACCGGGTTGTCCGGCACGGTGTAGGGCAGCCCGCGCAGCGCGTGCTTTATGACCTCCAGGATCTCCGGCCCGTAGACCGGGCAGCCGTTGATGAAGTAATCCACCTTGACCACCTGGTGGACGGCCTTGGTCGGCGTGCTGTCGAAGAGCTTGTAATCGCTGCCGTACACGCTCCGGCGTATCTCGTCGAGCTCGAAGGAGTTCTTCATGCCGTTGACGCCGCCGATGGTGGCGCAGGAGCCGTAGGCGATGAGGACCTTGGCGCGGGCGCGGATCTTCTTGAGGCGCTCCTCGGCGTGGTGGTCGGCTATCGAGCCCTCTATGAAGACCACGTCGTAATCCTTGTCCCACTTCTCGCTGATGGCTTCGCGGAACTCGACCACGTCGACCGCGCCGAGTATGTCCAGCAGGGTCTCGCCGAGGTTGGTGATCTGCAGCTGGCAGCCCTCGCAGCAGGCGAAGTCGAAGAAGGCGACCTTGGGTTTGGCGGGGGCCTTGGCGGCCTTCGCCTGGGCTTTCGCGGGTTTTTTCGCTGTTTTCATCGTAGTTCTCCCTTATCCCTTAAAGTTTCGGCGAGTCCTTCACCTCGTCGTAGGTGAAGGTGGGGCCGTCCTTGCAGCAGTAGTAGTTCTTCGGGTGGTCTATCTGGCAGTGGCCGCACTTGCCCATGCCGCACTTCATGTGCCGCTCGAGCGAGAGGACGATCTGCTTCTCGGGCACGCCCTTCTTGAGCAGCTCGGCGATGACGAACTTGTACATTACGGGCGGCCCGACCACGACGCAGAAGGTCCGCTCGGGGTTGATGGTGACGCCGGGGATCAGCGTGGTGATCAGGCCGACGTTGCCCTGCCAGTCGGGGGCGCCGCGGTCCACGGTGCAGGAAAAGTTCACGTCCAGGCGCTTCTGCCATTTGGCGACCTCGTCGCCGAAGAGCATATCCGAGGGGGTGCGGCAGCCGAGCAGTATGTCGACCTTGCCGAATTCCTTGCGGTTGTCCACGACGTAGTTGATAAGCGAGCGCAGCGGGGCTATGCCCAGGCCGCCGGCGACGAAAAGCAGGTCGCTGCCGCTCATCATCTTAACCGGGAACGGCTTGCCGAACGGCCCGCGGATGCCGACCACGTCGCCCTTGCCGAGCGAGTGCATGTGCTTTGTCAGGCGGCCGGCCGCGCGCACGGTAAGCTCGAAGGAGCCCTTCTTGGTCGGGCTGGAGCAGACCGAGATCGGGGCTTCCCCGACGCCGAAGATCTCCACCTGCACGAACTGGCCGGGCTCGTGGTCCAGCTCGCCGTCGTCGAGGGCGATGTCGAACCACTTCTCGGCCGGGGTCATCTGCTTCGCGGCTATTATCCGCCCCGTGCGCAGCGCCCAGTTGGAATTCTTTATCTCTTCTTTGACGAGTTGCGTAGGCATTGTGGCTCCTTTATTTGTGCTCCGCGGCGAGTTCTTTCAGCGTTTCCTTCATGTTTATCTTCGCCATGCAGGTCCGGGTGCAGCGGCCGCAGCCGGTGCAGAAGAACCGGTTGAACTTGTCCAGCGGGAAGCTGAACTTGCGGAAGTAGCGGTGGCGCTGGCGCTCGGACCGCTCCTCGCGGAAGTTCTCGTTGCCGGCGACCTTGGCGAAGGTCTCGAACTGGCAGGAATCCCAGGTGCGGGTCCGCTCGCCGGTCTTGAGGTCCAGGCCTACGGAGTCGGTCATGTCGAAGCAGTAGCAGGTGGGGCAGACGTTGGTGCAGTTGCCGCAACTGACGCACCGCTCTCCCACGCCGTGCCAGACCTTGCTCTTCATCGCCTTGGAGAACATCTCCGGCAGTTTTTTGGCTTCCACTCCTATCTCGTTCTTGAACACTTCGCGCTTGGCGGCGCGGGCCTTCTCCAGCGCGGACAGGTCGGCGGCGGAAGCCCTGGGCAGGCCCATCCCCTCCACCAGATCCTCGCCCTTCTGGGTGTTGACGTGGATTATCCACTTGTCGCCCAGGTCGGTGAAGAACAGGTCGTAGCCGCCGTTGGGCATATGGGCGTTGACCAGCGCGCAGGAGGCGTGCTTGTCGCAGTAGGTCAGGCACTCCAGGCCGATAATGAAGAGATGGTCCTTGCGGGTCAGGTAATTGTAGTCCCGGGGCCGCTCGGAGAAGACCATGTTCAGGCAGGAGATGCCGGCCAGGTCGCAGGTGTGGACGCCGAAGATGGCCGTCTCCTCGTACTCCACCACCGGCTTCTGCGTAAAGCCCTTGGCGTCGGCGCTGAATTCCAGCACCTTCTCGCGGACGGGCATGAAATATTTTTTGGGAGGGATTATCGTGGGGATATATTGCAGGGCTATCTCCTCGGCGGAAGAGACTTCCGCGAAAGCGAAGTTGTCGTGACCCTTCGCCACGGGCGCCACCACCTTCATGCGCCTGGAGAGCTTTTTTATGAAGGCGTCGAGTTCCTCTTTCTTAAGTACGTGCTGGTTCATTAGGGTACCTCGCGATGTATTTTACCGCTTGTCCGGCTTTAATATTATATACAAATAAAAGCGCCCGGTCCTCTTCTCCGCCGGAGAACTATCACTTATTCTCATGCCGCGTAAGGCGCGGACCCGCAAGGGGAACGAAAATATATTAGCAAAACTAATGCCCGGCGGCGGGCCCCGGCCTCCCACTACCACTGCCGGCCTCTTAACTTGTAGAATATCAGCCCCCTGGACGATATATGGACCCGAAACAGCTCATACAGCAGCTCATCAACGAAGAAAGCGGCGACATCTCCCTCTACGCCAGGGAGGCGGAACTTTTCAGCCGCAAGATAGTGGACGGCAGGCGCATAGCCGAGACCTTCAGCCGGTTCAGCGCCGAGGAAGCCTCCCATTTAAAAGTGCTCAGGGCCATCGGCGGCGGCGAAGTATCGGTACGGGGCCGGGAGATAGGAGTGGGCTCGTCCCTTACGCTGGCGCTCAAAGTGCACGAGGAACGCGAAGCCGAGAGCGTCCGCCTCTACAACGATCTTTCGGCGTCGCTGGAAGACCCCGCGCACAAGATCATGCTTAAAGGCGTTATCGACCAGGAGAAATCCCACCTGGAAACGATACGCAAATATCTCAAAGCCCTCCGGGCCTCCAGGCGGGAGGAATAAAAGGATATATGGAAATAGTATTCATGCGCCACGCCAACGCGCTCTCGGCCCGCGAGGCGGGAGTAAGTTCCGACGGAGAACGGCCGCTCTCGGGCGCGGGGCTCGAGGAAGCGCGCGCGGCGGCCGAGGAACTGGCCGGCCGGGGCTTCCGTCCCTCCGCCATAATAACCAGCCCGCTCAGGCGGGCCATGCAGACCGCGCAGCAGGCCGCCTCCGTCTTCCCCGGCACGGACATACTGCCGGAGCCCGGCCTGGCCTCCCCCGCCGATCCCGCCGACCTGGCCAGGACGCTGGCCAAGGATCCCGCAGCGCGCCTCCTGGTGGTCGGCCATCACCCGGCCATCGGCCTTATGGCCGTCCCGTTCCTGGGCAAAGCGTTCTCCTTTTCCACGGCCGGCTTCCTGCGGCTGTCCATCTCCGAAGACGGAGAAGCTTCGGTACTGGACGCCCGGGGCTGCGAGGAACTCTGACCCGCCGGACCGGGGACCGATTTGCTTAGAACTTTCCTGCTCATAACCCTCCTCCCCGTCTGCGCCGCCGCGCAGGACAGGGTAGCCATCGGCGTATACCACGGCCGCCATGTCCCGCGCCTGACCATCTCCCCCCACGCCTCCGGTCAGGTCACGGCCGAGCGCGCGCTGCTCAAGGGCAAGATCACGCTGACCGCCGCCAAAGGGCTGGTGCGCTGCAAGGAACGCAGGGCGCTCGACGGCCGCAAGACCGTGAAGATCTCCGCCTACGGCGGCGGGGTCTGGCTGTCGGGCCCGGGACTGCCGCGGCGCCTGCACAAGGGCGACATAACCGTATCCGCCCGCGGCGGACGTCTCAAGCTGCTCGCCATGGTCCCGATGGAGATATACCTTCAGAGCGTGGTCTCCTACGAAGCCAGGGACCTCAGCCGCGCCGAGGCTTTCAAGGCCCAGGCGGTGGCGGCGCGCACCTACGCCCTGCTCAAAGTGAACAACCACGTCCGCGAAGGTTTCAACCTCTGCGACACCCCGCATTGCCAGTTCTACGCCGGCTTCGCCGATATCAATCCCGCCGCGGCCAGGGCGGTCATGCAGACGGCCGGCGAGATCGTAACCTATAAAGGAAAACCGATCTCCGCTTTCTACCACTCGGCCTGCGGCGGCTTCACCGAGGGGATCTCCGCCGTCTGGCCCTACGAGGACAAGCCCTACCTGAAAGCCGTGCAGGACGGCCCCGCCGCCCGGCCCTACTGCTCCGCCGCGCCAGGCTTCAGATGGAAGAAGAAGATAACCTTCGCCGCCCTGGAACGCGCCCTCGGCCGCGGCGGCTGGCTGAAGAAAGGCGAGAAGATATCATCCGTCGCCGTGCGCGGCCACGGCAAGTCGGGCCGCCCGCTTAAACTGGCCGTGCGCGCCGGCGAACGGGTCGCGGAGGTCCCCACCTCGGACTTCTACCACGCCGTCGGCCGGACGCTGGGCTGGACCGCCATGCCGGGCAATCTCTTCGAACTCTATTCGGGCGTCGACCACATCGTCATGGACGGCAAGGGCGCCGGCCACGGCGTGGGCATGTGCCAGTGGGGCGCCGAAGGCATGGCGCGCAGAGGCTTCAAATACTGGGAGATCCTGGAGCATTACTACCGCGGCACCAGGATCGAAAAGATGAAGAAGGAAAAATGAACGATATAATACAGGCCGTTATCCTCGGCGCGGTGCAGGGACTCACCGAATTCCTGCCGGTCTCCAGTTCCGCCCACCTGGTGCTCTTCCCCCGCTTCCTCGGCTGGGAATACAAAGGCCTGGCCTACGACGTGATGCTGCACATGGGCACGCTGGGCGCCGTGCTCTCCGTCTTCTGGCGCGACTGGCTCGATATCCTCAAGGACGGCGTCACGCGCCCCTCGGCGCCCGAAGGCCGCGTCCTGTGGCTGTTGGTCCTGGCCACCGTCCCGGCGGGACTGGCCGGCATACTGCTCGAGGACATGGCCGAGAACGTCTTCCGCGGCGAGACCTGGATGGCCGTCAACCTGGCGCTTTTCGCGGGGCTCATGTACTTCGCCGACAGGCGCACCGTCGGCGGCGGCGGCCTCGCCGGCCTCACCCTGAGGAGCGCCCTAGTCATCGGCCTCTTCCAGGCGATGGCCATCATGCCGGGCGTCTCCCGTTCCGGCATCACCATCACCGCCGCGCTGCTGCTGGGCTTCTCCCGGGCCGAATCCGCGCGCGTCTCATTCCTGCTCTCGACCCCGATAATACTGGGCGCGGGCCTGGTGGAGGGCTTCAAGATGGGGTTCGGCGTAATGGACCCGGCCACCATCGCCGGCTTCCTGTCCGCTTTCATAACCGGCTGGGCCGCCATATCCTTTCTGATGCGCTACCTCAAAAAGCACACCCTGGCGCCCTTCGTCGTCTACCGCGCCGCGCTGGCGGCCGTCATCCTGTTCGCCTTCCTGGGCTGAGCCGGCCGTAATGCTATAATTAGACCCATGCCCGGTCAAACCGAAGACACGAAGAGAAAATTCTTCAAGCTGGACAAGGCCCAGGTCTTCAGCATGTTCTTCTTCGGGCTGATGCTCTTCCTGCTCTGGCAGCTGCTCAAGCTCATCCACCCCTTCATCGGCGCGCTGCTGGTCTCCGCCACGCTGACCGTCGTCTTCTTCCCCATGCACGCCTGGATACGCCGCCGCGTCGTAGGCGACAGGACCGCGGCCGCGGCACTCTCCACCCTTACCGTCATGCTGACCGTCATCGTCCCGATGCTCTTCTTCGGCTGGCTGCTCTTCAAGGAATCGCGCGACCTCTACCCCAAGACGCGGGGCTGGGTGCAGAACATCTCGGTCGAGGAGATAGAAGCGCGCCTGCCCGAGCGGGTGCGGGGCTATATCGACGAGGACACCAAGGACATGGTCCTGCGCAATATTGAGAACACGCAGGAACGCATCGCCCGGTCCGGCGGCATGGTCCTGCGCAACATAGTCGTCTTCGCACTCGACCTTTTCGTGATGGTCTTCACGCTGTTCTTCTTCTTCCGCGACGGGGCGCGGTTCATGCAGTGGCTCATCGACGTGATACCCATGGACTACGACCATAAGCACCGGCTGGCCTCGCAGCTCTACACCACGATAATAGCCGTGGTGCGCGGGATAATCTTCACCGCCATGGTGCAGGGCGTGGTCGCCACGGCGGGCTTCATGATAGCGGGCACGCCGGCCCCGGTCCTGGCCGGTCTGCTGACCTTCCTGGCCGGCCTGATACCGGTCGGCGGCACCGCCCTGGTCTGGCTGCCGATGGGCCTTTACATGTATTTCTTCCAGGACCCGGCCTGGGGCATATTCGTGCTGATCTGGGGTATGCTGATAGTGGGGCTTATCGACAATTTCCTGCGCCCGATGCTAATCGGCCGCGAGGCCAAGCTGCCGTTCTTCCTGCTGTTCCTGGGGATCTTCGGCGGGATGCGCGTCTACGGGCCGCTGGGCCTGTTCCTGGGACCCATACTGGTCGCCTGCGTGGTGGCCGTCATGCAGATCTACCGCCAGGAAGCCCGCACCTTCGTCACCGACTGATAGTTTGGGGACACAATACCTATTTCGCGGGGCGAAATAGGTATTGTGTCCCCAATTGTCCCCAATGAGGGACTGGGCTGGGGCTTAAGGGCGGGAAATAGGTATTGTGTCCCGCTCGGGACATAACTCGCGGATGGGGCAGGAGGGGCACTTGCCTTTGCGGTCGCAGACGCCGGCGAATATCTTCTCACCCGTCTCTTTCACAAGCGCCAGGACGGCCGCGTCGCGCGAGCCGTCGTAAGGCACGGAAACCTTCTCCATGCGCGCCAGGTAGAACTTGGCCACCGAGCTCACCTTGAGCCCCAGGCCTTCCCTGACGCCTATGGCGTAAAGGGCCAGCTGCAGGTCCTCTTCGAGCGGACCGGGCGGCCGCTCGTCGAAGCCCAGCTTGTAATCCATCACCTCGTAAGAACCGTCGGCCAGCCGGTCTATCCGGTCCACCGTGCCGCGGATGCGCCAGCCGTTGAACTCGAAGATGAAGATCTTCTCGAAATAGAGCGCCTTCTGCGGCTTCTCCTGCGCGTACATCCACCAGCGCTCCATGATGTCGCGGCCCTTCTCGTAAAACTCCAGCACCTGCC
Source organism: Elusimicrobiales bacterium (assembly GCA_032251015.1). GTDB lineage: Bacteria > Elusimicrobiota > Elusimicrobia > Elusimicrobiales > UBA9959 > UBA2231. Next base: position 3,410 of record JAVVFK010000027.1, on the reverse strand, counting down.
CGGGAGTGGAATAGCCCTTGGCCTGCCAGAACTCGTCGTAATAGAGGATCAGGTCCGAGAGGTCCCCCCCGTTGGCGTGCCAGCGGGCCAGCGCGCGGTGCACGGTCTGGCCCAGCGACGACCACGGGCTGTGCGGGGCGTAGCGCCCCTGCACGTAGAGGTAGCGGTAGAGGAAAGGACAGTCCAGGTAAGCGCGCAGCTTGCTGTAGTTAAGTTCGAAGATCTCAGGCTGCATCCTTCTCCTTCTTCTCCCTGCGTACGAAGGACACCAGCGTGTCGCCGTACTTCACCTGCCGGGATATCTCGTAACCGGGCGGCGCGGCCACCGGCTCCTTGATGTGATGCTGGGCCACGATAAAGCCGCCGGGCGAAAGGATATTGCCGGCCGCCGCGAGTTCTATGGTCTTGGAAGTGTAATGCAGGGGCAGGTTCTCCTCGTCGCGGTAGGGCGGCCCCATGAAAACTATGTCGAAGCCCTCGTGACTGTGGTACTTGAGCCACTCCAGCCCCGAAAGCACGTTGCCGCGCACCACAACGGCCTGCTCGCCGAAACCCAGGTTCTCCACGTTGCGCTCTATGACCTTCACGCAGAACCGGTCCATCTCGACGAAGACCGTCTTCTGCGCGCCGCGCGAGAGCGCCTCCAGGCCCGACGCGCCGGTGCCGGCGTAGAGGTCAAGGAATATCGAGCCCGTGATCCACGGGCGCAGCATGTCGAAGACCGACTGGCGTATCCTCGACGAGATCGGCTTGACGCTGGTCTTCTTTTTCGGCACCGAAAAAAGCTGGCGCCCCTTCCTGGAACCTGCGATGATCCTCATTTTTAAACCTTATCTAAACCTTTCGGCAACAAATCTTTAACGGCCCGGGCTTATAATCTATAATGTATTATAGGAAATACGGCTCGACTGCGCGATAAAAAGGGCAACTTATGGCTAACCCGGATATAATGATCATCGACGACGATCCCATGGTGGGAGAGCTCTCCCGCGACCTGCTGACCGACGCCGGCTGGCAGGTGGAGCTCATCCAGGACTCGATGGAGGCCATCCCCGCCATCAAGTCGCGCACCCCCCGCCTCATCGTCACCGACATCATGATGCCCGGCATCACCGGCATGGACATCTGCAAGGCCGTGAAGTCCGACCCCGCCCTGAAGGATATCAAGATAATAGTGGTCTCGGGCAAGTCCTACGACGTGGAGAAACAGCGCGCTTTCCAGTTCGGCGCCGACTTCTTCCTGCAGAAGCCCTACAACGTGGAGACCTTCTCCAAGACCGTCAAAGACATACTCGAATCGACCGGCGCCGTGGCCGCCCCCGTCGCCGCCGAGGCGCCCAAACTCGAGATTGTGCAGGAGGAGGATTCCTTCGAACAGGCCAGCGAACTCGACCCCGGCCAGGTCCGCGTCACCGTCTGGGGAGCGCGCGGCCTGCCCACCACGCTGCCCAACACCGCCTCCAAATACGGCCGCCAGACCTCCTGCGTCTCCGTCGAGACCAAGGACCACATCTTCATCTTCGACGCGGGCACCGGCATCATCCCCCTGGGCCAGGAGATAGTGACAAAGAAGAAGTACTACAAGCAGATCTGGCTCTTCCTCACCCATTTCCACCTCGACCACATCCTGGGCCTGGGCAACTTCGCGCCCATACACGACTCCAAGTTCGCGGTGCATATCGTCGGCGCCAACGACCCGGAGAAGAGCCTCAAGGAAATGGCCCAGTCGGCGCTCTACAGCTCCTTCGCCTTCACCACCCACCCCCCCGTCGCCAAGGTGGACCTCTACGAGGTGCTCGAGGACAATTACGAACTGCTCCCCGGGGTAAAAGTGAGCACGATGTATTCCAACCATCCCACCAGCACGCTGATCTACTCGCTGGAGATCCACGGCAAGAAGATAGTCTTCGCGCCCGACAGCGAGATCTGGGGCGACGCGACGGCCTTCCAGGACTACGACGAGAAGTTCGGCGCCTTCGCCAAGGGGGCCGACCTCTTCATCCACGACGCCAACTACAACGACAAGGACTACGAGGTCTACAAGAAAGAGGGCCACTCCAGCCTCTCCGTCACCGTCGACTTCGCCGTCTCCAAGGCCGAAGCCAGGGAGCTCCTGCTGTTCCACCTCAACGCCGACTACAGCGACGAGCAGCTCGACCAGATGCTGGCCGACGCCAACGCCGCCGTATCCGCCGCGGGCGCGCAGATGGCCTGCCACCTGGCGCAGGAAGGCAAGCAATTCCTTATGAAAGGGCAGTAGGCGTCCTCCCCCCAATGAAGAGCCCCGGGCGCAGGCCCGGGGCTCTTTCATTTTACGGGCGGAGGACGTTCAGCTGTGGCCGTGCGTGGTGGAAACCGCCCTGTCGGAGATCTGGCCGAAGCGCTCCTCGTAGCGCTTGATATTCTCGGTCAGCGCCATCAGGAACCGCTTGGTGTGCACGGGGCTTGAAACTATGCGGGCCCGCAGCTTGGCCTTGGGCTGGTTCGGCTGCAGGAAAAGGAAATCGAATATGAATTCCGTCTCGCTGTGCGTCACGCCGGCCAGGTTGGCGTATATCCCCTGCGCCGTCGAGTCGTCCATCTCCACCTGCAGCTGTATCGGCTGTCCCGTCGCATCTTTCTTTTCGGTCATAAACGCTCCTTTTCCGGTCTCTGCTGGTATAATTATAATATATCGGGGACAGTATATCTATTTCCGCCGCTCCAGAAGCGGAAATAGATATACTGTCCCCGGAATAAGGAGAAAGCATGAAAACACCGCTTTTGCTTCTAAGCCTGGCCCTGGCCGCGCCAGCCGCCGCCCAGGAGACCCACAGGGGCTTCGAGGGTATCTCCGGCAAGGTCGCCGTGGTCAAGGTGAGCTACCCCCGCCAGCTCAAGCGCGGCAAGACCTGGACCGACGGCCCCGCCTCCATGTCCTACGTCAACATCTACGATGACCGCGGCCGGGTGGTGGAGGAGATGCAGTATTCCGGCAAGCAGCTCTCGCTCAAGAAGGTCACCACCTGGCTGGACGCCCCCGAGGCCGCCGCCTTCTGCTCCGCCGTAAAGAGCGGCCGCGCCCCCGACACCTCGTTCGCCGAGACCGACGGCAGCGCGCTGGCCCGCTTCTGCAAGGATAACGCCAAGAAGAAATTCACGGCCCGTTTCGAACACGACGGCACCTCCCCCGCCCGGCCCCTCTCCGACCGCCTCATCCGCCGCGTATTCACCTTCCCCGACAAGAAAGGCCGTCCGGCGGAGGAATGGGTCTTCGACATGACCGGCGCCTTCGATTCGCGCGTCGAGCGCGAATACGGCAAGGACGGCCGGCTGACCCAGGAGACCGTCTATAACTTCGACGATATCCCGCTTTCCAGGACCGTCCATTCCCGCAACAAGGCCGTCAGGACCGAGACCGCCTCGGTCTA
>JAVVFK010000279.1:0-2641 GCA_032251015.1 Elusimicrobiales bacterium | reverse complement strand
AGAGGTCGCTAAGTCCAGCGACCTCTACGCCGCCACCGGCGATTCCTGCGACTGGGCCTACGCCGAGGCGGGCATCTTCGCCTTCACCTTCGAGTTGACGCCCCGCGGCGGCTGGGGCGGCAGCGGCACCTTCTATCCCGGCGCCGGCGTCATAGAGAAGTCGGTGCGCGACAATGTGCAGGCGGCTCTTTACCTGCTGCGCAACACGAACGATCCCCGCAAGGCCGCGGCCGAATAAGCGCAAAATTGGGGACAGTATATTTAATTCCACGCCCGTCAAGAGACGCGAACCGTCCTGGGCCGGGGGAATTAAATATACTGTCCCCAATTTCGTTTTATTGACCCCCGAGGGGGCTAAAAGATAGGATTCTTCCCGATGATCCGCTATAGATTCATTAAGAAACCTTCATCATCCGATCTGCTCCGGATCGAGGCCCTTTACAGGGCTCAGGGCTGGTGGAAATCCTCGGACAGGCGTGCCGGGCTGCGCCGCACGGTCGAGCGCAGCCTCTGCTTCATAGTGGCGGAGGAGGACGGGCGCCTGGCCGGCATGGGGCGGGCCATAGACGCCCATTCGGCCGAGGCCTACCTGCACGACATAACCGTCGCCCGGGAATTCCGCGGCCGCGACATAGGCTCCGGACTGGTCCGGCGCATGCTCAGGCGGCTCAAGACCCTCGGCGTGGGTTGGGTGGGCCTTATCTCCTCCAACAATTCCTGGCCTTTCTACCGCCGGCTCGGCTTCGTGACCCCGCGCGGCGCGCGCGCTATGATGAAAGGCGGCACAAATGTTTAAGCCGATGGGGCCGGGCGATTACGCCAGGCTCAAGCCCTATTTCAAAGGGCAGGGCTATCAGCTCTGCCCCTATTCGCTGGCCTCGATGATAATCTGGGCGGGCTGTATTCACGACGCCCTCTATCTGGAAGAAAAGGACCGCGCCTGGTTCGCCGAGCATGAGCAGGGCGCGGGCGGCCGGCGCCGCCTCCTGCTGCCGGTGTGCCGCCCGTTCCGCATGCCCGCCCCCGCGGAGCTGGCCGACGGGGCCGCCAGGCTGGGCTACCGCGAGTTCCGCTACGTGCCGCGGGACTGGCTGGACGCGGTCGGGAGTTCCGAAGCCGAGAAGTATTTTGTCGTGAAAGAAGAAGAGGGATTTCACGACTATATCTACGAGCGCTCCGCGCTGGCTTCCCTGGACGGCCGCAAGTACGCCAAGAAGCGCAACCTCGTCTCTCAGTTCGAGAAGGCTTACGGCGCCTCCGCCGCCGTGGGGGAGCTGAAGGGCGCCTGCCTGAAGAACTGCCTCGACCTCTTCGACTGCTGGGAGAAGTCACGCGGCGAGGCCATGGACATCAAGAAATGCGAGCGAAAAGCCATAGCCAACGCCCTGGCCAATTTCAGGGAACTGGAGATGTCCGGCGTCGCGGTGGAGATATCCGGCCGCCTGGCCGGCTTCGCCTTTGGTTCGCGGCTCAGCGAAGATACCTGGACGCTCAATTTCGAGAAAGCGGATATATCGTTCAAGGGCCTTTACCAGTTCCTCGACCGCGAGGCGGCACGGGCCGTACCCTCCTCCTACTCGTTCATCGACAAGGAGAACGACCTGGGTCTGGCGGGCCTGAAAAAGGCCAAGGAATCCTATTTTCCCGTTAAGATGCTCCGGTCCTACACGCTGGAGCTGAAAAAGTGAGTCCGGGAACGCCGGAGTTACTGAAGTTCGGCAACCTGGCCGGCGAGGCCGGCCTGGCGCACGCGGTCTCGACGCGCGCCGGGGGAGTCAGTTCCGGGCCGTACGAATCGCTAAATGTAGGAGCGGCGACCGGCGACGATCCTGAGAAAGCGGCCGAGAACCTCCGCCGCTTCCTGGCGGCCGCCGGGATGCCGCCAGAGCGGCTCGCCGCGATGCGCCAGGACCATACCTCCAACGTGGCCGAGGTGAAGGAGGACTGGCCTTTCGGCCCGCCCGGCGAACCTGTCTTTCAGCCCCATATAGACGGTATGGTCACGCGCCTGAAGGGTGCGCCTCTTATCGCTTTCTCCGCGGACTGCGCCACGGCGGTGTTCTACGACAGGCGCAACGCCGCCCTCGGAGTGATGCACGCGGGATGGAGGGGGGCGGTACAGAATATCTTCCGCGCGGCTTTCGAGCGCATGGCTCTGCTCTACGGCAGCCGGCCGGGCGATATCGCCGCCGGGGTGGGGCCCTGCATCTGCGCCGCGCATTATCCCGTCGGGGAGGATTTCGTCGGAAGGCTGAAGTCTTTCTGCGGGCCCGAAAATGCCGTCCGCTTCCTCCGGACCGTGGAGGGCCGTCGGCATTTCGACCTGCGGGCGCTGCTGCGCGAGCAGTTGCTGGAACTGGGCATAACCAATTCGGAATTTTCGCCGCTGTGCACCCGGGAGGACGGGCGGCTGTTCTCGTGGAGGCGCGACAAGGGCGTGACCGGCCGCTTCGCCCTCGCCGCCATGCTGAAATGATGCCCTATTTTGAGAACCTGACGCCCGAGACTTTCGCGCTGCTGGCCGCGCTGGTGGCGCTGGCCGGGTTCATCGATTCGATGGCGGGGGGAGGCGGGCTCATCACGCTGCCGGCCTATCTTTCCGCCGGCCTGCCGCTCAACCTCCTTCTGGGCACCAATAAGC
>JAVVFK010000278.1:0-2644 GCA_032251015.1 Elusimicrobiales bacterium | reverse complement strand
GGGGTCCGTCGGGATGGGGCCTGCGGGCGGCGCCTGCGCGTCGGGGCTCGAGGCCAGCCGGGACTGGTTCCACATCCACTCGAAGTTGGCCTGGTAGCCCGAGATGACATAGGGATCGTAGATGAAGAGCATGTTCTCGTAGCTGGCGGTCTCGGCGAACCAGGTCCAGTTGGCCGAGCCGGTCTGCAGGCCGACGCCGTCGAAGATGGCGTACTTGTTGTGCATCGAGCCGCTGCGGCCCCGACCGCGCATGAGGCGGACGTCCATGCCGGAGTCGAGCAGGCGCTGAATATCGGCGTTGCGCTTGGGATAGACGTGCTTCTCGTCGAGGACCACGCGGACCCGCACGCCGCGGTCGCGGGCGGCTATCATGGCTTCCACGACTTCGGAAAGCTGCAGGTTGTAGAGCGCGACGTCCAGTGTGGTGTGCACCGTGTTTATGGCCTGTACCAGGACGGGGGTTATAACCGTCGCCTCCGTGAAAAGATGATAGGGCAGCCCGGTATGGTCGAAGCGCGACTCGGCGACGGCGGCGGGAGGCTCGCGCAGCGGCGAGAGCAAGGGGACGTCCGGGGCCGATACGGCGTCCAGCGTGAAACCGGCCGCGCGGGCCGTAGGGGAGAAGAGGGAAAGCTGGAGCAGGGTGATGAAAAAGGATATCGCGTTCTTTAGCATGTATACATTCTATACCGCGGGCGGCGCTCCCGTATCGGGCATAAGACCCGGGTGCGCCGGCTATTTTGGCCTATGCCCGGCTGGGACCATCGGCATATGACAGACCGCCCGCGCTTTACTATAATCGTTCTTGATGGCACCCAAAGAGACGGAAATAAAAGTGGTCCGCGTAGCGGACGAGGACGCTCCCTGGCGCCGGGCCTTCAAGACTTTCTACGCCGACTGCCCGCGTCCCGACAGGAGCGCCGTGCCGCACGCCTATTTCGCGGCCTGGGCCGGACGCAGGCTCGCCGGCCACAGCGAAGTGTATCTGGACGGGGGGCGCTGGCTGCTGGACGGGCTGAGGGTGGCCGCGGAATTCAGGGAAAGAGGGGTGGCCAAGAAGCTGACCGCGGCCAGGATACGCTACGCCATAGGACGGGGAGCGAAGGAGATCTGGTACGCCTGCGACGACGGCAACCTGGTCACCATCTGCTGCCACCTGCGCTTCGGTTTCAAGAAAGTCTGTCCGGCCGGGCACTCCTGCAACGCCGCCACCGCGCACTGGTACCGCCTGAAGGTGACGAAAAAACTGCTCAAGGACCTGGACGCCTTAGTCCCCGCCTGAAGGTCCGTTTTCAGGCCGATTCCGCTTTCCAGGTTTCCAGCAGTGAGAAAAGTATCGCGGCCACCACGGGCCCGAGTATAACACCCAATATCCCGAACGTACCGATCCCGGCGAAAATAGAGACTATCGCCAGCAGGGGATGCATATTGGCCTGCCCTTTCAGGAAGGCCGGCTTGATGGTGTAATCAAGCATGCTGGCCGCAAAGCTTACGAAGGCGAGGACGACTATCTTCCCGATATATCCTTTCATATAAAGGTAAACCGCGCCGGCCAGGCAGACGGGAAAACTCCCGAGCACGGGGATCCAGCCGAATATGAAGGTGATTCCGGCGGCGATGAACATCCCCGGGATATCCAGAAGCCAGAACCCCGCCAGTACCGTTAGAGCCTGGGCGGTGGCTGAAGCGGAAGTGGCCCAGACTATAGTGGAGGTGGTACCGCGGAAAGAAGACCATAACCTGCCCCGCAGGTCTATATCGAGGGGGAGGCGGTCCGTCATCCATTTCATGAAATGCTCTCCCTGGCAGAGAGCGAAGAACCAGGTAAGTACCACAAGGGCGGCTTTCAGCGTCACGCCGGGCAGGGCGGCCGCCTGTATCAGTATCGCCGTGCTGAGACCCGTCGCGGCGTTGCGCAGGAATTCCATGCCCTTGGACTGCAGGGCGGCGGGATTGTCAAGAAAAAACGCCGCGGGCTTCAGTGCCATCACGAAGTCGATGGCCTTGCGCAGCAGCGCTCCGCCCTGGGGTCCCGCCAGTACCTGGGTAAGCTCGACCCCCTGGCTGATGGCCGCGTAGGTGAACAGCGCCAGGGGGACGATTATAACCGCGAACATGATGAGCAGCGAAACGAAAGCGGCGAGCTTAGGCCCAGCCCCGGTCTTTGTCAGGCGATCGTACAGAGGGCGGGTGAGCATCGCCAGGATGACGCCGATCAGGAGGGAGAGAAGAAAGGGCCAGACCATGGCCATGAAGATGCCCAGGAATATCAGTATGAGCGCAGGCAGCGCCGCGGGATATTTTTTCAGATCTTTGGTCACGTGTTCCTCCCGGCGCCGCGCGCGCCGTAAAAACCCAGTATTATTCCAAGGGCCAGCGACCAGACGGCGGCCAGTCCTATCCTGAAATCTTCCGGCAGCATGAAGGTGACCGTATGCGCCGGGACCCAGAACCATAACAGCGAAAGCAGGGCCTTGTCGATCCCGGCCCAGTTCCGGCGGCCGTCGATGGCGTTGTCTATAAGGTGGATCGCCTTGATCTGCAAAGCCGTTTGGGCATTATCAGCCGCAGCCCGCGCTGGGCGATTGCCTATAAATTCCCGGCGGAGGAAGCGCAAACCATCCTTTTGGCGGTGGAATGGCAG
>JAVVFK010000277.1:0-2654 GCA_032251015.1 Elusimicrobiales bacterium | reverse complement strand
GCCCCCGCGGCATCCGCCAACGCCTCATCGCTGAAGAACCTGCCTCCTTTGAGCCGCAGCAGCCGCAGCCGCTCCTCCCGGCCCGGCAGGCCGATATTCCAGACCCGGTCGAACCGGCTGGGCCGGTGTATCAGCGCGGGGTCGAGCTTCTCCGGCGCGTTGGAGGTGGCCAGCACCAGCACCCCTTCCTCGCTTTGCAGGCCGTCGAGCTTGTTCAAAAGGAAGGACATACTGACCTTGGGCGAGTCCGCCATGCGGTCCAGGTCCTCAATAAGCAATATGGCGGGCCCCCTGTCGGCCGTGAAGCTGAAAGCGGCGGCTATAATGCTGTCCCTGGTCTCATTGTCCATGCGCAGCCAGACAAAGGCGCGCGAGGGGTCCGAGGCCAGTATGCCGGCGATCGTCGTCTTGCCGTTGCCGGGCGGGCCGGTCAGCAGGAAGCCGCGCTTATGCGGCAGACCCAGCGCCTTATAGCGCGGCCCCGCCCGGAAAAAGGCCTCGGCGCCGGCGCGGATATCCCCGGCCTGGCCGGCCGGCAGAACTATATCGTCCCAGCTAAGCCGGGGCCGGGGGCGTTTCTCATACCGTCCGTTCTGCCCCACCAAAAAGATGAAATCCAGGCCGGTCAGGCCGCTGTGATACCAGCGCGACACCTCGGTACTCACCTTATCCAGTGCCGCTTCATCCTTGTAGGCTATCAGCACTATATGCGACCAGCTCTGCCCCGCCCAAAGCGGCAGGCAGCGGTAAGCGAGCGGCCGGCCGTCCACCAGCAGTGAAACGGTGCCGCTCCAGAATTCCGTCTCAATGTCGACGCTCCACCTGGTGGCCGGCAGCCTTCTCATCCTCTCGTCGCGCGTGTCGAGGTGAAAATATCCGCCGGTCATGGGCATGCCTCCCGGCAGCCATTCCGGGCGCACCTTCTTCAGGAAGTCCGGCAGGACGCTCAAGTAGCTGCAAAGACCGCTGTACGGGGCGGGGTAGACCGACGCGCATTTCCAGCCTTCGGCCGCGGGATAATCCTTTTTAAAGTCGGCCTCCGCCCGCGCGGCGTACCGGCTGCTCTGGATCCGCGGCTGCGGACGGGTGTTTTGGAACGGCATAACCGGCGCCTCCCTCAGGAGGTGAACCCTATCTCCAGGACCTGCTGCGCGTGGCGGTTGAGGCCCTCGCGCGCGGCGGTGCCCTTGAACTGGTTCTTTAGCTGGCTGAGGCTGGTCCGCAGGTCCTCGTCGCCGGGGTCCCTGTCGGAATTGGCCGCTATCAGCACCGCGTTGGTGATGAGTTCCTGCGTGTAGGCCATGGAGAAGCCCTCGGCGGCCTCAGCGGCCTTCTGCACGGCCTTTTCGCTGAAGAAGCGGCTCCCCTTGAGGCTGAGCAGCCGCAGCCGCTCCTCCCGGCCCGGCAGGCCGATATTCCAGACCCGGTCGAAGCGGCTGGGGCGGTGCACCAGCGCGGGGTCGAGCTTCTCCGGCGCGTTGGAGGTGGCCATCACCAGGATGCCGTCCTCGCTGTCCAGGCCGTCGAGCTTGTTGAGCAGAAAGGACATGCTGACCTTGTGCGACGAGACCATCCGGTCCAGGTCCTCGAATAGCAGCACCGACGGCGCGTAATTGGCGGCGTACTTGAAGGCGTTATCGATGCTGTCGTCGTCGGTTTCGCTGGTTACGGAAGCCCAGACGAAATTGCGCGACCGGTCCGAGGCTATTATCCTGGCGGCCAGCGTCTTGCCGTTGCCGGGCGGCCCCGAGAGCAGGAAGCCGCGCTTATGCGGCAGCCCCAGGTCCTGGTAGCGCGGGCCGGCCTTAAAGAAAGAGTCCACGTTGACGCGGATATCCTCGGCCAGGCCGCCGGGCAGTATGATGTCCTCCCAGGTGAGCCCGGGCCGCGGTATCTTGTCCTGGGTGTGCGGCCCGGCCACTATTATCACTTCGCGGTTCTCCCTCCTGGAATGATACCAGCGCACTATCTCACTGTGCACGGCCGTAAGCGCCGCCTCCGACTTGTAGGCGATCATCGTAAGATGGCTCCAGCACTGGCCGGCGTAGAGCGGCACGCAGCGGTATACCATGGGGCCGCCTTCGGGCTTTATGGTCAGGTCGCCGTTCCAGCAGCGCGGCGCCATCTTGACCGACCATTCCGGTATGGGCAGCTTCTCCATGCTGTCCTTGTGCGAGTTGAGCAGGAAATTGCCGGTCAGCATGTTCAGCGGGCCGCCGCTCCATTCCGGCCGGACCTTTTCAATGAACTCCGGCAGGCTTTTCACCGACGTGGACAGCCCCGAGTGGGCGTCCGGGAAAATGGTGAAGATCTTCCAGCCTTCTTCGGCCGGATAGGCCTTCCTGAAATCCGCTTCCGCCTGCGCGGCGTATTTGCTGTCACTCATGATCCCTCCTCGCATAAAATCCGGTAAATCTTCCATACGGATAGTATAGGAAGCCGTCCCGACACCGTTGTGTCGGCTAGATTTTGCCGCCCTTGCCGCGCCTCTTCCCTGGCCCCCGCAGCATCTTGCGCGACTCGCTGGGCACATACTTCCCCGGGCCCGCGTCCTGATATTTTTTGGCTTCCTTTTTTGGCTCTTCCGGGTTTGCTGTGCATGATTTATATGCTTTTTAGCTATGAAATGCCCCGTTTATAACTGGTACCAATCG
>JAVVFK010000276.1:0-2681 GCA_032251015.1 Elusimicrobiales bacterium | reverse complement strand
CGATGAGCGACACCCCGACGAGAGCAGCCGCCCAGATCTTCATGACTCGCTCGTTGCCGAGGTTGCGCTCGGGTCGGTCGGTCCACTCGCTGACCACGGTGCTGCCGGTCGCGTCGATGCTGACCGAGGCTCCCGAGGAGAGCCCCCAGGATTCCGCTGTCGCCAAATATCCGGCCGCGGCGAGCGCAGCGATGAAGGCGAGGACCGCAAACGCCCTTCCTGCTCTGGCAAGCGAACTCATCGGCTGAACACTCCCTACCCGGCCAACCCCGGGAGGCTCTGGTGCGCCATCTAAGCCTACCAGACAGTGTCTGGCCTCAGGCGCTACCCCCCGAACGCCGCATCCATCGCACTCGCCGCCACCCGGTCGGCTCCGGGGAAGAGGTGCGCGTAGACCGAAAGCGTGAGCGAGACCTGGGAGTGTCCCAGGACCTCCTTCACGACCAGCGCATCCACCTTCTGCGAGATGAGCACCGAAGCGCAGGAGTGCCGGAGCTTATGCACGGGCCGGTCTGAGGGAAGCCCCGCGCCTTCGAGGATCACCTTCAGCTGATCCGTCACCCGGTCGGGATCGATGGGCCCACCGAAGGGATCCACGAACACAAGGCCTGAGTCCTGCCACTCCGGTCCCACTCGCAGGCGCTCCTCGGCCATGCGCCGGCTGTGCTCCTTAAGAGCCTGCACCGCTATGGCCGGCAAGGGAATGGTCCGCCGCGAGGAGCGCGACTTGGGCTCCACGAACACGAGGCCCTTGCCGGTCTGCCGCTGGAGCGACTGCATGACCGTGAGCGAGGCTCGGTCGAGGTCCACGTCCTGCCAGCGGAGCCCGAGGGCCTCTCCCCGCCGGAGCCCGGTGAGGAGGAACGCCGTCCAGAGGGCCCGCAGGCGATCCTCGGCCACCGCCTTTAAGAGTAGCTCCCCCTGCTTGACGGTCAAGGGCACCACGGGCTCTTGCTCCTGCCGGGGGGCTTTCGTGAGCGCCGCCCCCTCTCTGCCAACATGACGTGAGACCATATTGCATGCACAATCAGTGAATCTCGAGGGCGAGATGGGAGCATGCGCATGTCGCTGTTGGAAAGAAGAGGTCTCGGCTCGAACGGAAGCCCAAGCCCCGGGACTGAAGAAGTCCCAGGCGGGGTCGATGGCCAGGCCCGCGCCCAGGCGGCGCCCGGTCCTGAGCTTGCGGAGCGTGCCCAGCGCCGCCGCTTCACGGCCGAGTACAAGCTGAGGATCCTGGCCGAGGCCGACGAGGCCGTTGCCCGCCCGGGTGAGCTGGGCGCGCTCCTTCGCCGGGAGGGCCTCTATTCCTCGAATCTAGCCAAATGGCGTCGCCAGCGGGAAGAAGGCGCCCTCGAGGGCCTCTCCCGTCCCCGCGGGCGAAAGCCGGCCGAGCCCCTGGAGAAGGAGAACGCCCTTCTTCGCCGGCGTCTGGAGCGCACCGAGGCCGAGCTTGAGAAGGCCCACCGGGTGATCGAGGTCCAGGGAAACGTCTCCGCGCTTCTGGGCGAGCTCTTGGGGCCCCGGGGCGCGGAAGAGCCCGAGAGCAGCGAATGATCCTGGAAGAGGCGGTGGAGGAGCTCGCGCCCCTCATAGGCATCCGGCCGGCCTGCCGGGCCCTCGGGGTGGCCCGGGCCACCCTCTACCGGCGCCGCCGCCCGCCGGAACCCCAGACCCCCAAGGCCCGGCCCCGCCCGGCCCGGGCGCTCTCTTCGGCCGAGTGTGAGGCGGTGCTTTCTGAGCTTCACAGCGAGCGCTTCCTTGACCACGCGCCCGCCCAGGTGGTGGCCACTCTTCTGGACGAGGGCCGCTATCTTTGCTCGGAGAGGACCATGTATCGTCTGCTCTTCGCCCAGGGCGAGGTGCGCGAACGCCGAGATCAGCTCACTCACCCGCCCTACTGGAAGCCGGAGCTTCTCGCCCAGAAACCAAACGAGGTCTGGTCCTGGGATATATCCAAGTTGAAAGGCCCGGCCAAGTGGACCTACTACTACCTCTACGCCATCCTGGACATCTTCAGCCGCTACGTGGTGGGTTGGACGGTGCAGGAGCGCGAGTCGGCCGAGATCGCGAAAGCCCTCATCGCCCAGGCGGCCGCCCAGCAAGAGATCCGGCCGGGGACCCTTACCGTACATGCCGATAGGGGGAGCGCCATGCGCTCCAAGCCCGTGGCCTTCCTCCTGGCCGATCTCGGCATCACCAAGACCCATTCCCGGCCCTACACCTCGACCGACAACCCCTACTCCGAAGCCCACTTCAAGACGCTGAAATACCGGCCGGGCTTCCCCGCGCACTTCAACTCCCTCGCGGAGGCGCGGAGCTTCTGCCGCGGGTTTTTCGACTGGTATAACCACGAGCACCGCCACTCGGGCATCGGCCTGCTCACGCCCGCCTGCCTCCACCACGGAGGAGCCGATGAAGCCTATACCGCCCGCCAGCGGGTGCTGGAGGCCGCCTACCAGACTACTCCCGAGCGCTTCGTGAACGGTGTCCCCCGGCCACCGGCGCTGCCGACGGCCGCCTGGATCAACCAGCCCAAGAGCGAGGAGGTGGCTCACTAATTTCGGACCGCGGGTGTCTCACTGCTGTTGACAGGTTCCGGGCGCTGGAAGAGATGGCGATTGCCAGAAGGGTGGCGATGAGCACCGCCGCGTAGCGGGTCCCTAGATGAAGCCGCATGTTCC
>JAVVFK010000275.1:0-2703 GCA_032251015.1 Elusimicrobiales bacterium | reverse complement strand
CTCTGCGCACGTCGCGCATGAAGTCGGCGCGGCGCTGGCCGGGCAGACCGCAGATAATATCGAGATTGCATTTTATGCCGGCCGCGCGCAGGGCGGCCGTTTTTTCCGCCAGGCCCGGCGCGCCGCGCCGGCCCGCCCGGCGTATAACTTCGCCGGAAAAAGACTGCACCCCCAGGCAGACCCGGGAAACGCCTGAGTCCCTCAACGCCGAGAGCAGCGCATCGTTCAGGTCGGCGGGGTCTATCTCCACGTTAATCTGGGTGCGGCCGGTCAGCCCGAATTTCCGTCTCAACAGGCCGAAAAGCTCGCGCAGCCGGCCGGGCGGCAGCAGCGACGGTGTACCGCCGCCGAGGTATACGGTCTCCAGTTCCCGCCGCCCCGCGGCCGGAGCGAGCAGGCCGATCTCTTTTTCAAGGAACCGCAGGTATTGGCCGGCCGCCGTCTCCCGCCGTTCACGGGGGCACGCGATGACCGGCAGGAAGCAGAACTCGCATTTACGCCGGCAGAAAGGAAAGTTAACGTAGAGCCCCAGCCTGGAAGTCAGCGGGAGTGCCCGGCGCCAGAGCCGGCCGAGCCCGTCCTTCGTGAGCGAAGCCTTCCCCCAGGAACCGAAAGGAGGGTACTGCTCGGAATAGCCGGTATAATCCAGCGCCCGGGCTTTGTCATAGACCTTTTCGAATATTTCCTGGGGGATATTACGCATTTCAAAACATGGGGCCCGCGCGGGAACTGCCGCGGGCCGCGGGGATCCTCACGTCTCCGGCTGTCAGAGCTCGCCGGGCAGCGCGGCGTAGAACACGGCCGACTTGACCAGGTGGTCTATCGGCATGTTCTCTTTGACCGTGTGGGCGTAGATCTCGTTGGACGGGCCGAAGCCTATCGTCGGGATGCCCAGGCGGCCGGCCGAGGCCACGCCGTTGGTGGAGAACACCCAGCGGTCTATGACCGGCTTCTTCTTCAGCGCTATGGCCGCGGCGCGGGCGCCGGCCTGCACCAGCTTATGCTTTTCGGGCAGCACCCAGGTCGGGAAATATTTCTCCTGGCCGACTTTCAGGCCGGTCCAGGCGGTCTCGGAGTACTGCAGCACCTCGACGGCGGCCTTGGCCTTCTTCACCGACGGCAGCCGCTTGATCTCGGCGACCGAGCTCTTGAGCGTCTCGCCCACGGTCAGGCGGCGGTCCAGGTATATCGTGCACTCGTCGGGCACGGCGTTGAGCGACGGCGTCTTGCACTCTATCGAGGTGACGGCGACGGTGCCCTTGCCGATGAACTTATCGATCTTAAGGCGCTTGTTGAGGGCGGTGATCTCCTTGGTGATGTCGGCCATCTTCACCACGGCGTTGTCGCCGCGCTCGGGCGCGCTGGCGTGGCAGCTGCGGCCCTTGGTCACGACCTTCATCTCCATCCGGCCGCGGTGGCCGCGGTAGACCTTGAGGTCCGTCGGTTCGGTTATGACCACGAAGTCCGGGCGGATCTTCTCCTTGTTGACTATATGGAGTATCGGGAGGCCGTCGCAGTCCTCCTCCATGACGGAGCCGACGACCATCAGGGTGTAGTCGCCCTCCAGGCCGAGTTCCTTTATCATCTTGGCGGCGTAGACCATCGGGACCATGGAAAGCTTCTGGTCGGTGGCGCCGCGGCCGTATATATGGCCGTTCTTGACCAGGCCGGCGAACGGGTCTATCTTCCAGGCCTTGGGGTCGCCTATGCCGACGGTGTCGATATGGGCGTCCATCATGATCTTCTTCTTCCCCTTGCCGAGGAAGCCGATGATATTGCCCATCGCGTCGATCTTCACCTTGTCGAAGCCGACCTTTATCATCTCTTTCTTGATGCGCTCCACCAGCGGCCCTTCCTTGCAGGAGAAGCTGGGGATCTTGACCAGGTCCGAGGCGAACCTGACCATGTCGTTCTTATATTTTAAAGCGGTTTTGTGCAGCAGTTCTTTCTTGTCCATTTTTCCTCCGTAGATGTGCTGAATATATTCTATATAATTGGGCCCGTCTTAGAGTATCTTCAGGTATCGCTCGAGCGCCCGCGCGAAGATCTCCGTGTCGGCCGGCGTATTGTAGGTGAAATACGACAGCCGCAGGGTCTCCTTCACGCCCGAAGACAGGCAGGCCAGGTCGGCGCAGTGGCGCCCGGAGCGCACGGCGATAGAAAGCCCTTTGACGCTGGAATCCAGGAACAGCGCGAAATCCTGGGCGGAGAAACCGCGCTTCTCCGGGACTATCGATAAGAGCGAGCCTTCCGCCAGGGCGGCCCGGTCGCCCAGGACGCGGACTCCTTTTATGGCCGACATCCGGTCATGCGCGTCCATCACCAGCCCGGAGACATGGGCGCGTATATTGCCGAAGCCGGCCAGTTCCAGCCGCCGTATCGCCGCGGCCAGGCCGGCCGCGCCGGCGTAATTCTGAACGCCGGCCTCGAAACCCCTGTTGCCGCCGATATACTTCGCCTTATAACCGCCGTCGCGGACAACGCCTTCCACCGTGCCGCCGCCCACTCGCCAGGGCCGCAGCTTCGCCATCAGCTCCCGCCGGACATAGAGCGCGCCGGTGCAGTAGGGCGCGCCCAGCTTATGACCGGAGAAGGCGCAGGCGTCGGCGCCCTCGGCCGCGGCGCCCGAGCCGTGCGTGGGCGCGAACTGCGCGTCGTCGGAAAAAAGATAAGCGCCGGCCGCGCGCGTCAGGGCCGCCGCGC
>JAVVFK010000274.1:0-2727 GCA_032251015.1 Elusimicrobiales bacterium | reverse complement strand
GAGGTCACGGCCATAGGCCGCGGCGCCGACGGGGTTTTCTCCCTCGCCGCCGGCGGCAGGGATTACCGCGCCCGCTTCGTGGTCAACGCCGCCGGCCTTCACGCCGACCGGATTGCCGGCCTGGCGGGCCTGCCGCCTTACCCGATAAGGCCGCGCAAAGGCGAGGAATACCTGCTCGACAGGAAGCGCGAGAATATCGCCAACCATATAATCTTCCCCCTTCCTTCCGGCAAGTCCAAGGGAATACTGATAATAAAGACTTCGGACGGCAATCCGATGATCGGCCCGACCGCGCGCGACACCGAGGATGCGGAGGATATCTCGACCAGCGAAGAGGGACTGGCCGAGGTGCTGGCCGGCGCGCGCCGCATGATGCCGTCCATAGACCGGTCCGATATAATCGCCTATTTCGCTGGGCTTCGCCCCGTTTCGGGCGGCGATTTCGTTATACGCCACGAGGACGCCGCGCCCGGTTTCTTCAGCGCGGCCGGCATCCAGTCCCCTGGACTGACGGCGGCCCCGGCGATAGCGCTCATGCTCGCCCGGCTGATGGAGGAGAAGGGGCTGAAGCTGGAGCCGAAGGACGATTTCAAGCCGCTGCGCGAGAAACCGGTCCATCTGTTCCAGGTCTCACCGGAGCGCACGCGGGAACTGATAGCGGAGGATCCCGGCTACGGCGACATCGTCTGCCGCTGCGAAATGGTTTCAGCCAGGGAGATACGTGACGCCGTAAAGCGCGGCGCCCGCACTCTCGACGGTATCAAGTTCCGCACGCGCGCCCAGGCCGGCCGCTGCCACGGCGGCTTCTGCACCACCAGGATAATGAAGATCATGCGCGAGGAACTGGGGCTGTCCGCCGCGGAGATAACCAAGCGCGGGCCCGGTTCCGAGATAATAACGGACGAAAGGAGATAATATGGCCGAAACACCGAAGATAATCTACATGAGGCCCACGGCGAAAAAGGACAAGCGCCTCCTCCGTACGGCGCTGGGAGTGCCTGTGAAGCGCGGGTACGCCGTATTCGACCTTTACCTTAATTGAGATGAAGAAGCGCGACCTCGTCGTTGTGGGCGGAGGCCCGGCCGGCATGGCCGCGGCCCTGGCCGCGCGCGACGCCGGGGCGCGCGACATCCTGCTGCTGGAAAGGGACTCCCATCTCGGCGGCATACTCAACCAGTGCATACATCCCGGCTTCGGCCTGCACCGCTTCAAGGCGGAGCTGACCGGCCCGGAATACGCGGACAGGTTCGTCAAGCTGGTCGCCGCGACGCCGGAGATAGAGGTCTCCCCGCGTTCTTTCGTCGTTAAGCTGACCCCGGGCAGGACGCTCTCGTACCTGAGACCGGGCGCGCTTGAAGTGGTTTCGGCCGGCGCGGTCATCATGGCCACGGGCTGCCGCGAGCGCACGCGTGAAATGATACCCATCCCGGGAACCCGCCCCGCCGGCGTCTACCCGGCCGGCCTGGCCCAGAAGATGATAAACATGGAGGGTTGGATACCCGGCCGCGAGGCCGTGATAGTCGGCTCCGGCGATATCGGCCTTATCATGGCGCGCCGTATGGCGCTGGAAGGCGTCAGGGTCCGGGCGGTCATAGAGATACAGGATAAGACCCGGGGCCTGGTGCGCAACGTAGTGCAGTGCCTGGAGGATTTCGGCATTCCCCTCTACATGCGCCACAAGGTGGCCAGGATATACGGCCGGGACCGGGTGGAGGGCGTCGACGTCGTCAGAGTGGACGATAATTTCGCCGCGGTCCCCGGCTCGGGGTTCAGCGTCCCCTGCGACACCGTCCTCGTTTCAGTCGGACTGATACCGGAGAACGAACTGCTCGAGGCCGCCGGCGCGGCCATCGACCCCGCGACCAACGCTCCCGCTTCGCCGGAGCTCAACCGCACCTCCATCCCGGGCGTCTTCGCCTGCGGCAACTCCTTCAAAGTGTACGACCTCGTCGACTGGGTCAGCCGGGACAGCGAACTGGCCGGCAAAGCCGCGGCCGCGTACCTGGCCGGGGGCGCGCGATGAAAAGGACGATGACCTGCATAGAGTGCCCGCGCGGCTGCGCGCTGGAAGTGACGCTGGAGAGCGAGTGGAAAGTCTCGGCCGTGGCAGGGCACCAGTGCCCGCGCGGGGAAAAATACGCCAGGCAGGAGATAGAGTCCCCGATGCGCACGCTGACGACCGCCGTGCTTACCCGGGGCCTGGAGCTCAGGATGCTTCCCGTGCGCACCTCCGGCCCCATACCGAAGGGCCGGCTGATGGACGCGATGGCCGCCGTGAAGAAGATAGTCGTGTCTTCGCCCGTGACAACCGGCCAGGCCGTCTCGGAGAATTTCCTCGGGCTCGGCGTGGACCTGGTGGCGACACGGCCGCTCGGTCCCGCGCCCGGATCCGCGGCAAATTGATACAATCGTTCGTATGGACGCCTATGTTTCGTTCGTAAGGACCTGGCCGCTGACCTCGGCGATGCTCCAGTTCGCGGTGCTGGGCACGCTGGGCGAAGCCGCCGCGGCCTGGATGCGCGAGCGCCGTTTCTTTTCCCCTTTCCCGCCGCGCGTCGCGTTCATCAAAGCGCTGGGCTGGTCAGTTCTGGCGGTCTGCATAAAGTACGCCTTCACCGGCTTCACGGCTTTCGTGGCAGGTCTTTCGGCCAAAGGACTGCTTCCCCGGGAACCCGGCCCCCTCTTCTTCGCCTTCGCCGTCTCCCTTTCCATGAACCTCCAGTTCG
>JAVVFK010000273.1:0-2733 GCA_032251015.1 Elusimicrobiales bacterium | reverse complement strand
GTATTGCGCTTACTATGCTTCGCCCACGGCAGTTCCGCCGCCGGGAGATAACCACGATGCTGGAGCGCAGACCAGACAGCCTTGAAAACCTGCCAGCCCTCCAGTTTCCGTCCCTGTAACAAAGCGATGCGGAGCAAGGCGGAATTATAAATTGTGTTATCACCTGCCGCGGAGAACTCGCGCAGCATACGAGGATCCGGCTTATGGTTTACAAGTTTTCCAGCGGCGTCATATATCGGCTGACGGCTTTCGAGCGCCTCTATCCCGTATGCTTCACAGCATTGCCGCCACCATGCTTCTCTTTTATGATGGGCGATGCGGGTACGTATAAGCCTGCGGCGTTTGGCAGCTTCTTTTGTAGAAGCGTAATCCGCCGGGATCAAAAGGGATTCAAGGCGTGAGATATCCTGTCCCCGCCGCACGCAAAGGCCGATGCTGCCTACGCCGATATCGAAAGCGTAAATATTATTGCTGGTTTTTGTCATATATTCGCATTACCCTTAGCCTGGCTACAAATCACCTCTCCCGCTCTAGTATGCAAAATCCCCATCCCCACTTGACCCGGGGTCAAAATAGGGTATAATATATGTATCACGATGAGAGGCAAGCCGAAGGGTTCCGTCCCGAGGTAATGCCTCTCTTTCATTTGTGTTCCAGTTTTCCGCGCAGATCATTCATAAAAACGATGTGTTTCATCAGTTTGCGGAAGAGCGACGAGTATTTGCCGCGGTCCGGTATCATCAACTTCAGCAGTTTGTCTTTCCGCGCAAGGTAATCCGCCAGACAGAAGAAGTCCCCGTCGCTGGTCACGATCAGCGCCTTTTCGTAATTCGGGAACTCTATCATGGCGTGCAGAACAAGCTCCGCGTCCACGTTCCCTTTTACGGTTCCGGACGGGAGGGTGAGGGTGGGTTTGAATATCAGTATATAACCCTGTTGCTGCAACGCGGTATATAACGCCTGGTTCTGCGCGATATACCCTATAAACAGGAAGGCTTTATGAACCTGATATTTATCGGCGAGATATACCCTGAAGCGGGCGAAATCCAGGCTCCATCCCATGCTCTTGATGGAGAGATTGAGGTTCTGGCTGTCTATGAAAGCGTAATTCATAGAGAATAGCTTAAAAAAACCGGGCGACAACGTGGTGTCGCTTCCTTATGAAAAAAGCCGCATTTTATTTACGACCGATACCCCTCCCCGGATACGGCGCCCTGGCGCCGCTTCCTATTTAAGCAAATGTTCGGCGTTTTTGCGACCCGTTAAGAGTCCCCGTTAAGAGTCCCATAAGGGGACAACCGGGGGAGGCGGCGTGCCCCCGGCATGGTTATTCCTTATTGGTCAGAAAGTCGGGGTGACTTTTTTGAGGCCGCGGGGGTTGTCCGGGTCGAGACCTTTGGCCAGCGCCAGGCGCAGGGCCAGCAGCTTCATCCGGATGTCCACGGGAATGCAGTTGAACGGAAAACGGACGCCCTTGGGCGGCAGGACCACCTCGTAGGGAGTGCCGCGCCCGTCGAGAGCCTTCATGACCCGCCTGATGTCCTCCGGCACCGCCGACGAGGGAGAGAACAGGAAGACCAGGTCCTTCCTGGTATAGGCGCCGACGGGGCCATGCAGGAATTCGGCCGCCGAATAGCCCAGGGCGTGGGCCATCGCCATCTCGCGGAACTTGAGCGCCGAATCCTCGGCCACCGCGTTGAAGGCGCCGCGCCCCACGAAACCCAGCATATTGGCGCGCTTGACCCGCCGCAGCAGGGCCTCTCCCCCGTAATTCTCCTCCACCGCGGCGGCCGCGGCTTTGGCCGCGGCCTTGAAATCCGCGGGCCTGAAACAGCGGCTCCAGGCCTGCGCCGTCCAGAGAACGGCCCAGAGCTGCAGGATAAAACTCTTTGTGGCCGCGACGGGCAGTTCTTTGGAACCGGAAAGGAGTATATGCCGGCCGGCCAGCCGGGCCAGCGGATTCCGCTTCGGGTCGCTCTCATTGGTAACGGCCACCCCGCGCGCGCCCCAGCGCAGCAGCCGGCGCAGGCAGGCCACTATGTCCTGGCTGCGCCCCGACTGCGAAAAAGCCCAGACCGCGGCCCCTTTGAAATAGAGAGGCTTCTTCGCCTCGAAGATGGAGTGAGGGTGGATGAAATTGGTAACGGTACCCGCCCAGGTCTCCCAGATGTACTTGGCGAAGAGAGTGGCCGTGCCGGAAGAGCCTCGGCCGACAAGATATACGGTCCTGTCCGTAGAACGGAGCGCGGTCTTTGCGAGCCCGCCGGCCCGGGCCGAGAAAGCCTCCAGCAGAGAAGGGATCTCCGCTATATCCCGCCAGGTAAGGGTGTCCTTTATGTTCATTTCCCTCCGCCCACCACCTTGCGTTTTGCCTCGCGGAGTTTCCTGATACCGGTCTCTATGTCGCGCAGGTCCATGCCGGTGCGGCCGTAATGCGCGTGTTCTATGGGCGAATCGGGACAGATGTAGGTCCCGCGGCTGACGCCTTTTGGGTCCCGCTCGAGGCCGAGCCAGAGCAGCCAGGGCTTGGGGTCGGAGAAATCCTTTTCCATTATCTCCGGGTTGGAACGGAGGATGAGGTGAGCGTCCCCGAAGCCGTCCAGCACGGCCGCGGGCCGGTAACCCGCTTCCTTGGCGGCCTCCAGCCGGTTAGGTTTGTAATCGTCGGCGCCCATACTGCCCGAAGTGTCCACGAGCAAGACGATGTCTACCACCTGTTTTGTCGCCTGTTGG
>JAVVFK010000272.1:0-2735 GCA_032251015.1 Elusimicrobiales bacterium | reverse complement strand
CCCATACGCTCGCTATACCGGAGGGAGACAGCCGGCGGCTGGCCAGCATGAAAAAGTCCCGGCTATAGACATTAACCGCTCCGGCCGAATAGATCGGCGGGGTCACGTCCACTATTATCGCGTCGTATTCCGTCCCGTGCCGCAGGAGCTCGTTACGGCCGTCGTTCAGCACCAGTCTGAACCGGGGGTCGCGGGACATTTCGTCCCAGTCGTTTATCAGGAAAGGCGCCGCTTCCGCGACCGCCGGAAGCATTTCGGCCACGGTCACGGAGGCTCCATGCGAAAGCCCCGCGCGCGCCGTCCCGCCGGCGCCGAGCCCGATCACGAATATCCCGCGCGCATCCTCCTGGAGGAGCAGCGGCAAATGGGTCATCAGCGGACCGGCGGCGCCGGTCCCGGAGACGATCAGACCGTTTATGAAAAGAATCCTGCCGCCGCCGTCAGCAAGAACGACCGTAACCGTCCCCCCCCGGTCCTCCCGGTAGTAAGAAATGTCCCCCACGGAATTGGCGCGAATACGGGAGGTTATTATAGTGTAAGCCGGGTCGGGCAGGGCGAAAATCGAAAACGGGACCATCACGGCGGCGGCCAGCCAGGGAGCGAAAGCCGTCAGTTTCGCGCGCCCCGAGGCGAGGGCCAGCAGCAGCCCCGCCGCGGCAGCCAGCAACGATACGAGGATAAAGGCGAATTTAGTCCCCAGTTCAGGTATCATAACGAACCCGGCCGCCAGGGAACCTGCTACGGCCCCCGCGGTATTGGCCCCGTAAAGCGCGCCGACCGAACCCACGCGGCGCGACCACGCCACTCCCGCCCGTGCCGCCAGAGGAAAGAAAAAACCCATTAACAGGGTCGCCGGGAATATGATCAGGAAAGTCCATCCGAATATTCCCGCCAGATCATAAGCAGAGGATAAAGGAGAATATAGATATTTAGGATCCAGGACATTGCGCCCGGCGAAGAAAAAAAACAGCGTGCCTGCCGCGGCGACGGCGGCCAGCGCGGCCTGGGCGCGCGCGAGAAGGGGCAGGGGATCGGCCGCCAGGAACCCCCGCCGCCCGGCGGCCAGGCTTCCGAAGGCGGAACCGAACAGGTAGACCCCGAGCATCGCCGAAAAAGCGTAAACCGAGTTGCCCAGCATTACCACCAGCATACGGGCCCAGAGCACCTCCAGCGCCAGCGCGGAGAAGCCGGCGAAGGCCATGGCCGCCAGCATCAGCCTGTACCCATCCCGCCGCGCCGGCGCCGGACCGGGCTCCGCAACCCGCGAAGACCGCGGGGCTGACCCGGCCGCGAGGAACGCCCGGAACGCGACACCCGTACTAAGCACGGCCGCGAAGGCCACCGTCCCCCTTTCCCCGAGCCAGGCGATTAACAGAAAACCCGCTAAGAGGACCCCGGCCGAGGCGCCGAGAGTGTTAAGCGCGTAAAGGCCGGATATAGCCCTGCCTGAGGAAGCGGCGGACGGCGCGGCGGTCTTGACCAGCAGCGGCAGGGTGGCACCCATAAGCACCGTCGGCGGCAGCAGCACTGCCGAGGAGAGCAGAAATCTCGCAACCGGAACCCACCCCCCCTCAGAGAAAGCCGGCGGCAGCCAGCCCCCTATTACCCCGGGCAGCCCGGCGATCATTATCGTAGCGGCCGCACCGGACAGGGCTATCAGGAATTCAAGAAGGGCGTAGACTTTCAGAGGCTCTTTCAGTGAATCCGCACGGCGCCCCGCCAGAAGCGCGCCTATGGCAAGCCCCCCCATGAAAATGGCGAGCACCGTTCCGGCGGCCTCCATTGTGCCGCCGAAGACCCGGATCAGCATGCGGAACCAGACGGTTTCGAAGACAAGACCGCTCATTCCCGAAAAGAAAAAAAGAAGGCGCAGGTCCGGAGCGGACTTTAAGAGTTTGATCATGAGAGGCCTCTCGATATCAGGACGAACGATATATTAAAATATTAGGGCGACGGGTTGCCAGCATCGTTTTTTCAAGGTATAATTGCCGGGCATGGAAAAGGATTTTTTCGAAGAGCTGCAGGAACAGCTTAAGGCGCTCAAGCAGCGCCAGGGAGGCGGAATGGAAAAGGATTTCAGCGGCAAGATACTGGCGGGCATGATAGGGCTATTCGCCGTCATGTTCTTCCTCTCGGCCTACTTCATAGTCAGGCCGGGCGAGGTGGCGGTAAAAACCCGGCTGGGCAAGATCGTGGACTCCTACGAGGAGGGAATGAACTTCAAGATCCCCTTCGTGGAGGACATAACCAAGTTCTCGATACAGATACAGCGCGCCGACATCAAGACTCAGGCCTTCTCCAAGGACCTTCAGACCATGAACGTGAGCCTGGTCATCAACCACCGGATACAACAGGATACCGTCATCAGCATCTTCCGCAACCTGGGCCCGAACTACGTGAACGCCGTAGTAGATCCGACGGTACAGGAGATATTCAAGTCCATAGCGGCCAAGTTCTCCGCCGAGAAGATAATAGGCGAGCGCGCGATCCTCGTAGAGGAGATCAACAGGGAATGCAAGGAGCGGCTCAAGACCAAGGAGATCATCGTCACCGACATCTCCGTGGTGGACCTGGACTTCACCGACCAGTTCCTAAAGGCCGTCGAGGACAAGCAGGTCGCCGAGCAGCAGGCCAAGATGGCAGAGAAGCTCGTCGAGAAATCCAAAAAAGAAGCCGAATCCATGATAGCCAAGGCCAAGGGCGAAGCGGAAGCCCTCCGCCTGCAGCGCCTGCAG
>JAVVFK010000271.1:0-2762 GCA_032251015.1 Elusimicrobiales bacterium | reverse complement strand
GGCGGCATAGTGGGGGTGGCGCTGATAGTGCGCTGCTTCTGGACGCTGTTCACGGTGGCGCTGCCGCTGGTGCTGGCGGCGTTCGCGTTCCGGCGGGCCCGTTATCTGTTGCTGCTTCCGGCGGTGCTCCTGGTCGGGTTCAAGTTCTACGGTGAAGCGGTGGAACCGGGCTGGGTGGAAACCGAGCGCGCCGTGATATACCTAGACGGCATAAAAGCCCCGCTTAAAGTGGCGCATATCTCGGACCTGCAGACCGACGGCCTGCGGCCGGCGCACCGGGCGGTGCGGGAGAGCGTGAACTCCTTCGGCCCGGACTTCATCTTTTTCACCGGAGACGTC
Source organism: Elusimicrobiales bacterium (assembly GCA_032251015.1). Lineage (GTDB taxonomy): Bacteria > Elusimicrobiota > Elusimicrobia > Elusimicrobiales > UBA9959 > UBA2231. Next base: position 2,423 of record JAVVFK010000271.1, on the reverse strand, counting down.
CTTAATCATAGTTCCGTGGAGCCGGAGATAAAGGAATACCTGGGGGGCTTCCGGAGCCGGGGCGGGTCTTTCTTCGTGGGCGGCAACGTGGACGGCCTGCTGGACCTGCCTGAATTCCTGGAGGGGACCGGCTTTACGCTTCTGGACGACGCGTACAGGAAGATAGCTCACGAGGCTGGGACGCTGGGGATAGTGGGACTGGGGCTGGATAGTTTCGCCGACCGGCCGATGCTGGAGAAGCTGACGCGCGCCCTCGGCCGGACGGACGCCACGCTGCTGCTGAGCCATCTGCCCGACGCCTATCCGAACGCCGTGGAGCTGGGGATCGACGCGGTGTTCGCCGGCCACACGCATGGCGGGCAGGTGTGCCTGCCGTGGTTTGGCCCCGTGCTGACCATGAGCGGCGTTCCGCGCGCGATAGCGGCGGGCGGGATACATCCGGTCGACGGGACATACGTGATAGTCTCCCGGGGGCTGGGCCTGGAGGGACATGTCGCCCCGCGGGTCAGGCTCTTCTGCCGCCCCCATATATTCCTTCTCGAGATCAGGCCGAAGGAAGGAAACAGGGGACGCTGATGACTATATGACTATTCGCTGAAGTCATGTGGAGCCGCCGGGGAAGCCCGGCGGTTTTGTTTTGGGGGTGCGACGCTACGTTGTCGCGCGGGTGTTTTACAATATCGGTATGAGGCTGCGAACGGACCACGTATCAGCCGGTGAGGGCGGCGTGAGCACTCTTGACAAACCAGAGTTGCTCAATTATAATATGTTGCGCAAGGGGTGCAACATGGCTATTCTAGGCAACAAAGTTATCAACGAAATAATGGCGCTTATAGGCGCCCGGCTGCCTGCCGGGTGGAAAAAGCGTTCTTTCGCGGTGTCTTCCCTGGGCGAAAAGGGTTTCCGGCCCGGTTTTGTCTGCGAGATCAGGGAGCCCGGCGGAAAAGTTTCCCGGCTGATGATAGAGGCCAGGTCGTCCCTTGAGCCAAGGGACGTTCCATTTCTTAAGGAACGACTGGCCGGCTATGTCCGCGCCGCGGGCCCCAATGCCGTTCCACTGATAGCGTCTGCGTTCCTGAGCCGGAGCGTCCGCCGGCGGCTGGCGGAGGCCGGGATTTCCTATGCCGACGGCACCGGCAATATGCGTATAGTCAGCGCGTCCCCGGCCCTTTATATCGAAACGCCCGGCGCCGACCGTAATCCCGACAGGACCGAGCGTCCCGCCAGATCGCTTAAGGGCGCCAAGGCTGGCCGTATTGTCCGCGCGCTTTGCGACGCTATGCCGCCTTTTTCTACCCGCAAGCTGGCGGGAGCGGTGGGGGTAAATGCCGGATATATTTCCAGGGTGATGGGGTTTCTTGAAAGCGAGGGGCTTATAGAGCGGCGCAGGCGCGGCCCCATCGTTATGGTCCACTGGCGGCGGCTCATTGAAAGATGGGCCGAGGATTATTCCTTTTCAGGCTCCAACCGGGTGGTCTCATATCTCGAGCCGAAAGATATCGTGACTTTGCCCCGGAGGCTGTCTTCGGCCGCGAAGCGGCTGGCCATCACCGGGTCGGCGGCGGCGGCCGCGGTGGCGCCGGTGGCGCCTACCCGGCTGGTCGCGGCTTATGTGGAATCTCCGGAGAACGTGGCGCGGGAACTGGGGCTCCGGCCGGCTGAATCCGGAGGCAACGTCCTGCTGGCTGAACCGTACGATCCTGTGGTGTTTGAAAAAACAAGCGAAGCGGCCGGCGTGAGGCTGGCGGCGTTAAGCCAGGTCGCCGTGGACCTGATGACGGGACCGGGCAGGGGTCCCGCCGAAGCCCAGGCTCTTCTGGACTGGATGCAGAAAAATGAATCCGCCTGGCGAAATTGATCCGCTTTATGTATTGGCCCGGCGCGTGTTGCTGGACGCTTTGGAAGCCCTTGGGCCCCAGCGGGACGCTGTCATACTCGCCGGGGCGCAGGCTGTTTACCTTCACACCGGTCCGGCGGGATTGGCGGTCCCGGAATACACGACGGACGCCGACATCGCCTTTAACCCCGGCCTGCTGTCGGAAAAGCCCCGGCTGGGGGACATGCTCCTGAAAGCCGGGTTCCGCTCCGACCCCGCCAACGTCGGAACCTGGCTGGCCACTAAAACCTTCGAGGGCAGGGAAGTCGACGTCATGCTGGATCTGCTGGTGCCGGAGGCGGTGGGAGGCCCGGGCCGGCGCGGAGCCAGGCTGGGGCCGCATGGCAACCGCGCGGCGCGAAAAGTGAAAGGGCTGGAGGCGGCTCTTGTGGATAACGCCAAAATGCCGATAGCCGCCTTTGAAATCATGGATAGACGCGCTTACGGGATTTACGTGGCCGGGCCCGTCGCCCTGCTTATCGCGAAACTTCATAAGATCGCCGACAGGAGCGGGGAAACCGGCCGTTCGCAGGATAAAGACGCGCTG
>JAVVFK010000270.1:0-2788 GCA_032251015.1 Elusimicrobiales bacterium | reverse complement strand
GGCTGCCGTGTCCGCGCTGCAAGAGCAAAATGTCGCGCGGAGGGCTGGTCAATCCGCTGCTGCTGGTGGATAAATGCGACTCCTGCGGCGGCGTCTGGCTGGACCCGCGCGAGCTGACGCTCCTGAAGAAGCTGCTGAACCTCACCGGCGGCGAGACGCACGTGGAAGTGGAGAGGCCGGCCCCGGCCCCCGCGGCTCCGCCCGTGAAAAAGAATCCCCTGCTTAAATACACACTCGCTCTGGCCGCCCTGATAGGCCTGGCCATGGTCAGCTATGAACTCTACGTCTATTTCAGTCCCGAAGGTTCGGTGACAGGTCATTTCTCGACCGCCGCCGCGTCGTTCGGCTTCGTGATGCTGGCCGGCGGCGGCATCGGCACTATCAAAGTAAAATAGGACATCGATGAGCGACGTTTATATTTCCAGGATCTCCGGCGAGCTGGGGCTGAGCGCCCCCGGCGTGGCCGCGGCCATAAAGCTTTTCAAAGAGGACGCCACCATTCCTTTCATCTCGCGCTACCGCAAGGAAGCCACGGGCGGACTGGACGAGGTGCAGCTGGGAAATATAAAGGACAGGCTGGCTCAGCTCGAGGAGCTCGACGCCCGCCGCGAGGCGATACTCAGATCGCTGACCGAGCGCGGCCTGCTCACCGACGAGCTCAAGGCGAAGGTGGAGGCCGCGCAGACGATGTCGAAACTCGAGGACGTCTACCTGCCCTACCGCCCCAAGCGCCGCACCCGCGCCACCATCGCCAAAGAGAAGGGCCTGGAACCCTTGGCCGATAAAATTTACGAGCAGGGCCCCGACGATCCTTTCCAGCTGGCGGCGGCTTATGTCAGCGAGGAGAAAGGCGTGAAGGACGCGGGAGAGGCTCTTGCCGGCGCGCGCGACATAATCGCCGAGCGAATCAGCGAGGACGAGACCGCCCGCGCGCGGCTGCGGCAGCTCTTCGCCAATAAGGGCTTCTTCCAGTCGAAGGTGCTGGCGGGCAAGGAAGAGGCGGGGGCCAAGTTCAAGGATTATTTCGACTGGAAGGAACCGGCGGCCAAGGCGCCGTCGCACCGGATACTGGCGATGCGCCGCGGCGAGGCGGAGGGATTCCTGTCCATGCGCATAGAAGTGGACCCCGACGAGGCGCTGTCCCTGCTGGAGCCGCTGTTCGTCAGGAACGGCTCGGCCTGCGGGCTGCAGGTGAAAGAGGCCGTGACGGATTCCTACGGCCGCCTGCTGATATTTTCGATGGAGGGCGAGGCGAGGCTGGAGACCAAGAAGCGCGCCGACGCGCAGGCCATAGAGGTGTTCGCGCGCAACCTGCGCGAGATACTGATGGCCTCGCCGCTGGGCCATAAGAACGTGCTGGCCCTGGACCCGGGCTTTCGCACCGGCTGCAAGCTGGTCTGCCTCGACCGCAACGGCAAGCTGGTCCACGACGACGTGGTATATCCGCACAGCGGAGACGGCGCGGCCGCCGGGGCCGCCGATAAGGTTAAGAAACTGGCCGCTCATTTTAAGACCGAGGTGATAGCGATAGGCAACGGCACCGCCGGCCGCGAGACCGAGGAATTCGCCCGCGGGCTTAAGCTGGACGGCGTGATAATAGTGATGGTCAACGAGAGCGGCGCTTCCGTCTATTCCGCTTCCGGGGCCGCGCGGGCGGAGTTCCCCGACAAGGACGTCACCGTGCGCGGCGCGGTCTCCATCGGCCGGCGGCTGATGGACCCCCTGGCCGAGCTGGTCAAGATAGACCCCAAGTCCATCGGCGTGGGGCAGTACCAGCACGACGTGGACCAGAACGGTCTTAAGAAAAGTCTCGACGGCGTAGTGGAGAGCTGCGTCAACAGCGTGGGGGTGGAAGTTAATACCGCCAGCGGCGAACTTCTCAGCTACGTCTCGGGGCTCAACGCCGCGCTGGCTAAGAACATAGTGGAATACCGCAACGGCAACGGCGCCTTCTCCAGCCGGGCCGCGCTGAAAAAAGTGCCGCGCCTGGGGCCCAAGGCTTTCGAGCAGGCCGCCGGCTTCCTGCGCATACGCGACGGCAAGAACCCGCTGGACGCCAGCGCCGTGCACCCGGAGCGCTACGCCATAGTGGAGCAGATGGCCAAAGACCTTGGCTGCAAGGTTCTGGACCTGGTGGCCGACGCTTCGCTGCGCGCGAAGATAGACATAAAGAACTATATCTCCGACGGCGTGGGCGAGCCGACGCTCAAGGACATACTGGCCGAACTGGCCAAGCCCGGGCGCGATCCGCGCAAGCAGTTCGAGGCTTTCTCCTTCGGCGAAGCGCAGAAGATGGACGACCTCAAGCCCGGCCAGAAGCTGCCCGGCATAGTCACCAATGTCGCCGCGTTCGGCGCTTTCGTGGACGTGGGCGTGCACCAGGACGGGCTGGTACATATCAGCGAGCTGGCCGACCGCTTCATCAACGACGCCGCGTCGGTGGTCAAGGTGGGCCAGCGCGTCAGCGTAACCGTGCTGGACGTGGACATGGCCCGCAAGCGCATAGCCCTGTCCATGAAGTCCGACCCGGTCATAGGCCCGCGCGAGAGCCGCGGCGCCCGGCCCGCGGAGGCCGCTCCCGGCGGCCCGCGTCCCGAACGGCCCCAGCGCCGGCCCGATCAGCGGCCGCGCCGCGAGGAGCCGATGGGCGCCATGGCCGAGGCCATGCGCGCCTTCATGGAGAAACAGGGCCGCTGACGCCTTCCGGCGTATAGGCCTAAAAACCGGCCTCGCATGGGTCCATAGCCCCTGCGGGGCCGGCGCCTTTCCGGCTAGAATATAAGCGTGA
>JAVVFK010000026.1:0-17537 GCA_032251015.1 Elusimicrobiales bacterium | reverse complement strand
AGCGGGCGTCGCGCGCTGCCTTCTGCTCGGCGGCGAGCAGGATCTCGCGTTCGGCTTCATCGGCCTCAGCCGCCGCCTTGAGCTTTTCCGCCTCGCGCTCCGCTTCCGCCGCGGCTTCCGCCGCGCGGGGCGCTGTAGTCGCGCCCGGTGTCGCCGCCGGGCAGGAGCACCCGCCTGGAAAGGCGGATCTTGCCGACATTGTCCACGTCGACGACCTTGACCTCCACCTCGTCTCCCATGTTGATCACGTCCTCGACGCGCTCGACGCGGTTGACGTCTATCTCGGAGATGTGCAGCAGGCCTTCCTTGCCCGGCAGTATCTCCAGGAAGGCGCCGAAGTCGACTATGGAGACGACCCGGCCTTTGTAGGTCTTGCCCACCTCGGCTTCCATCGTGAAATACTCCACCATCTGCTTGGCGGCGTCGAGGCACTTGCGGTCGACGCTGGAGATGAAGATATTCCCGTCGTCGTCCACCTCGATGTCCGCGCCGGTCTTCTCGATGATGCCGCGGATGTTCTTGCCGCCGGGGCCTATGAACTGGCCGATCTTCTCTCTGGGGATGCTCAGCCTGGCCATACCGGGCGCGTACTGCGAGACTTCGGCGCGCGGCTTGGGCAGATGGGTCTCCATCAGGTCCAGGATGTGGTTGCGGCCCTTGGTGGCCTGCTCTATCGCTTCCTTAAGGATATTGAGCGGGATGCCGGAGGCCAGCTTGACGTCCATCTGGAAGGCCGTGATGCCCTTGCGGGTGCCGGCCAGCTTGAAGTCCATGTCGCCGTAATGGTCCTCGAGGCCGGCGATGTCGGAGAGGACCGCGAACTTGGCGCCGTCGGTGACCAGCCCCATCGCTATGCCCGCGCAGGCGGCCTTGAGCGGCACGCCGGCGTCGTACATGGAGAGGGACCCGCCGCAGATGGTAGCCATGGAGGACGAGCCGTTCGATTCCAGGATGTCGGAGACTATCCGGATCGTGTACGGGAACTGTTCCTCGTCGGGCAGCAGCGGCAGCAGGGCGCGCTTTGCCAGGTGGCCGTGGCCTATGTCGCGGCGGCTGGGGCCCCTGTCGATCCTGACCTCGCCGACGCAGTAGCTCGGGAAGTTGTAATGCAGCATGAACCTGTCGAAGGTCTTGCCCTCCAGGTCGTCGTGCATCTGTTTGTCGTCCGGAGTCCCCAGCGTGGTGACCGCCAGGGCCTGCGTCTGGCCGCGCGTGAACAGCGCGGACCCGTGCGTGCGGACCAGGTAGCCGGCCTGCATGGTTATCTGGCGTATCTCGTCGGGCTTGCGGCCGTCGGCGCGCAGGCGCTTCTCGAGCAGTATCGAGCGGGAGACCTCGTGTACGATCTCCTCCATCAGCGTCTTGACCTGGTAGCTGGCGGTCTTTTCGGCCGGGAACCGCTCGGCGACCTCCTTGAGCAGGCCGTCCTTGATGGCGGAGATGGTGGACTCTATGACTTCCTTGGCCGGGAAGGAGTTGAGCAGCGTCGCCACCTCGGGCTTGGCCTTTTCTTCCACGACTTTCCTGATGTCGGGGTTGAAGGCGGGCGCCTCTACCTTGGTCTTCTCCTTGCCGCAGAGCTCGCGCATTTCGAGCTGCATGTCGCAGAGCCTGTCGAGTTCGGGGCGCGCGGCCTCGAGCGCCGCGACCAGTTCGGTGTTCGGGATCTCTTTGCCTCCGCCTTCGACCATCAGTATGCCTTCGCGGGTGCCCGAGATCACCAGCTCCATCTCGGACGCTTCGCGCTGCTCGTTGGTCGGGTTGACCACGAACTGGCCGTCCAGCTTGCCCAGGCGCACGGCGGCCACGGGCCCGTCGAACGGTATATCGGAGATCATCATCGCGGCGCTGGCGGCGTTGAGGGCGATCATATCGGCGGGGTTCTGGTTGTCGCTCGACACCACCATCGCCACGACCTGGGTCTCGGTGTTGAAGTACTCCGGGAAGAGCGGGCGCAGCGACCGGTCGATGATGCGGCAGGTCAGTATCTCGCGCTCGCGGGCCCGGCCCTCGCGCTTGAAGAATCCGCCCGGGATCTTGCCTGCGGCGTAGGTGCGCTCTTTGTAGTCGACGCTCAGCGGCACGAATTCCGGCGGGTTCTCGCGGGGCCTTTTGGCCTGGACCACGGCGGCGAGTACCTGCGTGTCGCCGATGCGGGCCAGTACGGAGCCGCCGGCCTGCTTGGCCAGGAGCCCGGTCTCGAAAGACATCATGGTGTTGCCCACCTTGACTTCAAGGCGGGTGGGTTTAATGGTATTGGTCATCGTTTATTTCCTCAGTCCGAGAGCTTTGATCACTTTCTTGTACTCTGCTTTGTCGTGCTTCTCTATGTAGGCGAGAAAGCGCTTGCGCTTGTTGACCAGGATGGCCAGTCCGCGCTTGGTGGAATGGTCCTTCTTGGCGACGGCCTGGTGTTTGGAAAGGTACTGTATTCTTTCGGTGAGCAGGGCCACCTGTACGGAGGAGGAGCCCGTGTCCGTGGGTTTGGAGGCGAATTTCTCCACTATTTCTTTGGTTTTCGCTTTGGTCATTGCCATTGTCGTAGTTCACACTCTCTTTTATAAGTTTATTTCGGTTCCCTTATTATATTATTTGGGGGCTCGCGCGGTCAACCTTGCGGCGCCCGCCGTACCGCGTCTTCGTCAATGAAGCCGGTAAGCCGGTATTTTCCCCCCGCCGAAAAGTTTGTAAGATTTAGCGCAAGGTTCAAGGAGAACGAAAATGCCACCCGCGAAGATATACGCCAACAGGATCGCAGCGTTCCTCGACAAGCAGCCGAAGGACTTCACTAAAAAGGATATCACCCGTTACGTTAAAGCGAACGGGGTTAAACTGGTGAATTTCAGGTACGCGGCTGGCGACGGCAGGCTCAAGACCCTGAACTTCGTCATAAACGACGAGAAATACCTGGACCGCATCCTGTCGGCCGGCGAGCGGGCGGACGGGTCCAGCCTGTTCAAGGGTATCGACGCGGCCTCCAGCGATCTTTACGTGGTCCCGCGCTACGGCACCGCGTTCGTAAACCCGTTCTTCGAGCAGCCCTCGGTGGACATCCTCTGCTCTTTCTACACGCCCGAAGGGTCCCCGTTCGCCAGCGCGCCGGACACTATATTGCGCAAAGCCTGCGCCCTTTTCAAAAAGGAGACCGGGCTCGAGTTCCGCGCCCTCGGGGAGCTGGAGTATTACGTCATGGCGCCCAGGAACCCGCTCTACCCCCCGGGCGCGCAGAAGGGTTACCACGAGTCCTGGCCCTTCTCCAAGTGGGAAGGCCTGCGCCGGGAGGCCATGTCCGCGATAGCCGAATCCGGGGGCGACATCAAGTACGGCCATTCGGAGGTGGGTTTTATCCGCACCGAGGACGCCGAGATGAGCCAGCAGGAGATAGAATTCCTGCCCGTCGAGGCCTGCGCCGCCGCCGACCAGCTCGCCGTGGCGAGGTGGATCCTCTCCGGCGTCGGTATGAGGCACGGGGTGAACGTGACTTTCGCCCCGAAGATCTCTATAGGCCACGCCGGCTCGGGCATGCATTTCCACACCTGCCTCTACCGCGGCGGCAGGAGCGCGATGTGCGGCTCCGGCCACGAACTGAGCGCGGAGGCGCGGAAGCTGATAGCGGGGTTCCTGGCCTCGGCCCGTTCCCTGACCGCCTTCGGCAACACGGTGCCCACGTCCTACCTGCGCCTGGTCCCGCACCAGGAGGCGCCCATAAATATCTGCTGGGGCTACCGCAACCGCTCCGCGCTGGTGCGCATCCCGCTCGGCTGGAGCAACGCCGAGGGAATGATAAAGGACGCCAACCCCTCCTCGGCCAGGGAGGCCCATAGCGTGGAGCCCAGCCAGACCGTCGAATTCCGCTCCGCCGACGGTTCGGCCAACGTGCACCTCTTCCTGGCCGGCCTGGTAATGGCCGCTCTCGACGGCTTCCGGATGAAGGACGCGCTGAAGTTCGCGGAGTCCCATTTTGTCGACAAGAATATATTCCATAAGGAGAACGCCGCCCTTAAGGCGAAGTTCCCCGGCCTGCCGGCCTCCTGCGTGGAGTCCTCCGAGGCCCTGGAGAAAGAACGGGCCGTGTACGAACGCGGCGGGGTCTTCCCCCCCGGCGTGATAGACGCGGCCGCGCGCAAGCTCTGCTCCTTCGACGACCGCCACCTGAGCGAGCGGCTTTTCGGCAAGGAAGAGGAGATAAAGAAGCTGGTGGAGGATCACCTCTACTGCTGATGAGACGTGCGTTGAAAAAGAACTTAAGACGGATCGGCGCCCGGACGGCGTACCGGGAGAGGGCGATAGCCGCTTTCGCCATCGCGGCGGCGGCCATTATCCTGGCCGGGCTGTTCATCGCCGGCAGGGGGTCTATCTTCCTCCCTTCTCCCCCCCTATTCATCGTTTCCAGCGGGCCCGTCTCGGGAATGCTGTCCACCCACCTCTCCGAAGCCGGACTTCCGGCGGCCGAGACCGCGGGTATCTCCGCCGCCCTGCGGAAAAAGCTCAACCTGCGCAGGCTCTCCCCGTCCGACGAATACGGGGTGGTCCTCTCCACCTCAGGGGCGCTTATCAACGCCTATGTCCTCAAGGGCATATCCCGCTACCTGGTCCGCCCCGCCGAAAACGGGTACTCGCTGGAGATATCCTCTCTCGCCGTGACGGAGGAGACGCTGCGCGTCAAAGGCTCGATCACCTCCTCGCTATGGGAGTCCATGGCGGCCTCCGGCGTGCCCGCCGAGACCATACTGGATTTCGCCGACGTGTTCTCCTGGTCGATAGACTTCCTGACGGAGGTCCGCAAGGGCGATTCCTACGAGCTGGTCTACGAGCAGCGTACCGCCGAGAACGGACGCAGCGCCGGCAGGCGGATCCTGGCCGGGGTATACGACGGAACGGAGACCGGCCGCAAGCGGGCCTTCCGCTACGGCGACGGTTTTTACGACGAGAAGGGGGAATCGCTGCGCAGCCTGTTCCTGCGCGCGCCGCTGCAGTACAGGCGCATCTCTTCCTATTTCACCCACGCCCGCCGCCACCCGATACTCAAGATCGTGCGCCCGCATCTCGGCATAGACTACGCCGCCCCGACGGGAACGCCGGTCTCTTCGGTCGCGGACGGCGTGGTGACTTTCGTCGGCTGGAAAGGCGGCTTCGGACGTTACGTGGAAGTAAAACACGCGCTGGGCTACGTGACCACCTACGGTCACCTACGCCGCTACGCCAGGGGGCTGAGGCGGGGCAGGAGGGTGAAACAGGGCGACGTTATCGCCTACGTGGGATCTTCAGGGCTTTCGAGCGGCCCGCACCTGGACTTCAGGGTGAAGGCCAACGGCCGCTACGTCAATTTCCTCAGGATAAAGCACCGCTCTTCGGGCGGTCCCCCGGTAAAGGACAAGCGGGCCTTCCTGGCCGAGGCCAGGCTCCTGCTGCCGTCCGAGTTCGATTGAGTTCCCCGCCGCCTCAGTTCTTCCCGAGAATTTCCTCTATGGACGCCTTGATCTCCTTGTCGAAGGAAGGATCGTAGCCGGCCCACACGTCGTGGACCTTGTGTTCCCTGTCGAGCAGGAAGATGTAGGGGACGCCGCGGGTCTGGTAGGCGCGGGCCGTGTCGGCCGCGTCGTATGCGACCGGGAAGGTTATGCCGAAATCCTTGACGAACCGGGCCGCCGGAGCGGCTTCGCTCTCGTGCGCGGCCGCCATGACGGCGAGGCCTTTCGCTCCGTACCCGTCGTGGATGGACTGCACGAAAGGCGCGGCCTTGCGGCAGTAGGGGCAGGTTTCCGTGAAGAACATCACCATCACGGGCTTGCCGGCATAGGCCGCCAGGTCCAGCCTGCCGCCCTTATGGCCGGGCAGATCGAAGTGGGTGGGGCCTTTGACGTAGCCCGGCGCCGCGGCGGGGCCTGCCTCCACCGATGTCTCGGCGGCCTTCTCCATGCCGCCGGCCGGTTCCTGCGGCTTGCCGCAGCCCGCGGCCATGAGCGCGGCCGGAAGGACGATGGCGGTAAAAAGAAATCTCATTATAGGTCTCCTTAGTATGCGAGTTCCGCGAGAGCGGTCTATTTTATTATTTTTCCGAGCAGGTCGAACATCCGGTTGGCCGAAGAAAGCCTTATGAAGTCGCGCGTTCCCCTGAAGAAAGCCTTATGCGAGGACACGCCGCGCGGCCCGCATATCCCGAAGTAGACCGTTCCGGCCGGCTTCTCCGGCGTCCCCCCGCCGGGGCCGGCGACGCCGGTGACCGAGGCGGCGTAATCCGAGCCGAAAACCCTCCTCGCTCCTTTGGCCATCGCTGCCGCGCATTCCGCGGAGACGGCCCCGCTGCGCTTCAGCAGCGCGGGGGTCACCCCGAGCAGGCGAATCTTGGCGGAGTTGGAATAGGCGGTTACGCCGCCCAGGAAAAGATCCGAACTGCCGGGCTCGTCGGTCATCAGTTTGGCCGCCAGTCCCCCCGTGCACGATTCGGCCAGCGCCAGCGTCGCCCCTGCGGCGCGGAGCGCGCCGCCCAGCGCCTGGTGCCTGCCCTCGCCGGTTTCCGAATACACGGCCCCTCCCAGCGCCCGCTTCGCGGCCCGTTTCACGGCGGCCAGCCGCCGCGCGGCCAGCGCCGGGGTGCGGGCGGATACCGTGAAAGCGAACTCTATCTCGTCGGCGCCGGCGAGTATGGTGAAATCGGTCCCCCGGAAGGCCCGCAGGACAGGCCGCAGCAGCCGCTCCGCCTGCACTTCCTTCAGGCCGGCGGCTTTAAGTCTCGCCGAGAGGGTAGTGCCGGGCTTCAGGCGGAAGAAGGAGACGATCTCCTCCGCCAGGCCGTCGCCGAACATCGGTTCCCATTCGCGCAGCGGCCCGGGCAGGAGGACCAGCATGCGGCCGCCGCGTTTTACGACCTGTCCGAAAGCGGTGCCGTTGCGGTTGCCGATGACCCGCGCGCCTTCCAGGACGACGGCCTGGTCGGCCATGTTGGGAGGCAGTTCGTCCAGCGCGTAGCGCCGCCGCAGTTCCGCGGCGCATCGCGCCGAGGATCTCAGGCGCAGGCCGAGGGCGCTGGCCGCGGCCCGCCGGGTAAGGTCGTCGAAGGTGGGTCCCAGCCCGCCGCAGGTTATCACCAGGCGGCAGGAGTCCATGGCCTCGCGGATGGAACGGGTTATAAGCGGCAGATCGTCGCGCAGGGAGCGCTCGGCCCGCAGCGTGACGCCGAGCTCGCGCAGCCTGGCCGCGAACAGCGGGGCGTAGAGGTTGACCTTGGCCGAAACCAGCTCGGAGCCGGTGCAGAGCAGCTCGGCCCCGGGGCTCATATGTTCACCAGGTCGTCCCCGTGGTATAACGCGAGGAACAGGAGCATATAATCCTTCAGGTGGCGCGTGAGGAGGAAGTTCCGGCGGACGTGCTCCTTGCCGTTCTCGCCCAGTTTCCTGGCGTATTCCCGGCTGTTGAGCAGCTGCTTCAGCGCGAACGCCGCGCCTTCGGCCGAATGGCACAGCAGCCCCGAGTATTTGTGCGTGACCTGCAGCGGGATGCCTCCGACGGCGGAAGCCACCACCGGCTTGCCTTTCCAGAGAGCCTCGGAGACCGTTAGGCCGAAGCCTTCCTTGAGGGATTTCTGGATTATTATGTCCGAACCGCGCTGGAGGGCGTTTATCTCCAGGTCGTCCTGCTTCATCAGGATGACGTGCAGGTCCGGGTCGCCCTTGGCCCGCTCCATCACTTCGGCGTAGACCTGCATCCCCTCGGGGTCGTCGGCGGCGCCGCCCCCGGCGAGCACCAGGCGGCAATCGATATATTTTTTCACCAGCCGCCAGGCCTCTATGACGCCCAGCGGGTCCTTGAGCCGGTCGAAGCGGGAGATCTGGGTCACCACCGGCTTGTCGCGGGGGATGCCGTACTTTTCCAGGACGGAGGAGACGAACTCCGGCTCCAGTTCCCGGTTCTTGTCGCTGAGCGGGTCTATCGAGGGCGTGATCTGGAACTGCCGCAGCGGCAGTTCGCGCGAGAACTGCGGCGCCGAGAAGACGGAGGCGTCGTAGCCGCCGATGAAGCTCATCAGGAAGTCCCAGGTCCCGGGTTCCGGCTTCGAGACGTCCACGTGGCAGCGCCAGATCCACTTGTTGTCCTTCTTTTTGGCCACCAGGCCCATAGGCTGCGGGTCGTGTATGAACATTATCTCGGCGCCCGTGTCCACGGCCCCCATGTTGGCCCGGCTGGTCTCCATGAAGATCTCTTTTTCCTGCGGCGTCAGGGACTCCCCCCCGCCGTGCAGCGCGTTGTGTATCTTCTTGGTCACGGCGAAGAAGGCGTCGCCGCCTTTGATCACGTCCCAGGAAGCGTCTATCTCCATCTGGCGGAGCAGCGGTATCATCCTGTTGAGGATCTCGGCCACTCCTCCCCCGACCGCCGTGGAGTTGACGTTCTTGACGGTCTTGCCCCGCAGCCGCTCCGAGAGCAGGCGGAGGTCGTCGATGACGTCCTGTCCGACGATGGGCGCGTAATCTTCTATGAGGGGCATCAGAGGCTCCTTTCTATGCTGCGCAGCAGGTTGCGGCGGAGGTCTTCGAGGGTCTGGGTGTAGGGGTCCAGCCTTTCCACCAGGGCGGCGAGCTCCCTGTCGTCCAGGCATTCTTCGAACCACTTGGAAAAGTCGTTCTTGCCCTTCTCCAGGCGCAGGCGCGATTCGAACACGTGGTAGTAGATGGAATCGACGGTTATCATCGATAGTATGTCCGCGAACTCCCGCAGGTCGGTGGCCTCGTGCCTGGTGGGCATGATGAAGCTGATGGACTTGAGGAAGTGGAACTCCCGCCCCTCCGCGGCGAACTTGAGGGAGCACATCGGGTTCGACTTCACGTAACCCTCGATGGTGGCGATTATCGCCTCGCGCAGGGCGCGTATCGAGTCGAAGCGCATGATGTCGAGGCTGTAAAGGCGCTCGGCCAGCGCCACTTCCCCCAGTTCCTCCGCTATCCAGTAGGCGAAATCGTTGGGCGGCTCCGGCGAGAGGAACTGGTGCTGCTGCAGGAAGCGGTGCGTATGATGGTAGATGGACGAGCCGTTGACGTCGCGGAGTATGTCGGTAAGCTCCTGCAGGTTGGAGGACCTGCGTCCCGTCAGCTCCGCTATCTGCAGGCGCGTGTAGAACCTGAACGGCGCCGTCGCCTTGCGTATCTCTGTCATTGCTTCTCCTCGGCAGTCTTGGATATCTTCGCCAGCAGCGCGGCCGCGGCCCGCGGGTCCGGCACCCTTTCCGCCGCCGCGGTGCGCCGGCCGCACGGGCCCACGAAGACGGTCACGGCCCTGCCGCGCAGCGCCCTGAACGCGTCCTCGTCGGTGACGTCGTCGCCCATGTAGAACCCGGCCCCGCCGCGCCGCGCCAGTATGAGCCTGCAGGCCGCGCCCTTGTCGAAATCCGCCTTCGGCCTGAGTTCCAGGACTTTTTTGCCGGCGACCGTCCGGAGCCCGGGCATGCGCGCCAGCAGGCGGGCCGCGCCCGCGAGTTCCCCCGACATCGACGCGGCCGCTTTCGCCGGGAGCGCGCGGTAATGCAGGGTTATAGAGAAACTTTTTTCCTGGATCCAGGCCCCGGGATAGCGCTCTTGTATCCGCCGCAGGATGGCCAGCGCCGGACGGCAGGAGCGGCGGAACGCTTTCTTGGACGCCTCGACCGCCGCCGGCAGCCGGAAGCCCGGGAGTTCCAGGCCGTGATTGCCGCAGTAGACCGCCCGTTTCAGTCCGGTCTTGCGGCGGAGATCGGAGACGTCCCGGCCGCTCACCAGGGCCACCGTGACACCCGGCAGGCGGGAGAGCCGCATCAGGGCGCGCCTGGCCGGCGGGTAGAACCGGGCCGCTTCCGGCGTCGGCGCTATCTCGGAAAGAGTGCCGTCGAAATCCAGCATCAGGCAGAGGCGCCCGCGGACGGCCGCGGACCGGGAGAAAAGTTCCCGTATTATACGGTCCATCAGGGGTTGTCCTCTCCCTGTCCCGAAGAGGGAAGCGAGACGGCGATCTCCGTGCCTTTGCCGGGCGCCGAGGATACCTTTATCTCCCCGGAATGCCGCTCCGCCGCCATTTTGCAGAAGGCCAGCCCGAGGCCGACGTTGCGGTTGTTCTCCGAGAAGGTCCGGTACTTCTCGAAGATGGCCGCCCGCAGTTCCTCGGGTATGCCTTTGCCCTCGTCCCTGACGTAGATCTCCACCCTGTGGTCCCCCTCCGCGCGGCGGGCGCCGAGTTGTATCTGCGCGCCTTCGGGCGTGTACTGCACCGCGTTCATCACGAGGTTCCCGACCAGGCGCTTAAGGAGCTTCTCGTCGCCGTATATCCACGCGCCCCGGCCGCTTTCGTCGGAGAACGACCACCGGCGGCCCGCGCGTTCCGCGGCCGCCGAGAAGTCTCTCGAGCAGTCGCGCAGGAACGAGTGCAGGTCTATGCGCCGCTTGTCCAGCGGGATGTCCGGCGAATCCAGCCTGGAGATGTTGAGCAGGTCCTCGACCATATCGTGGAGCCTGTCTATGGATTCCCCGGAAAGCGAGGATATCTTCTCCAGTTCGCCGTCCTCCTTGCCGCCGCGGCCGGCCTGCGCGGAGTCCAGTATCATCTCGTTGACGGCCTTGAGTACCGTCAGGGGCTGCTTGAGGTCGTGCACCGCCATCGCGAAAAAATCCTTGCGGCTGGATTCCAGTTCTTTCCTGCGCGACCTTTCGTCCTTGAGGCCGGAATGCAGGACGCTTAAGGCGCCGGAAAGTCGTCCCACTTCGCTCGTGTCGTCCGCTTCGGGGAGCGGCGGCAAGGTCCGCGAATTTATCCCCCCGGCGGCTTTCACCAGCATGGCCATGTCCCTGCCTCCCAGCGCGGAAATGCGCCAGAGCAGCGCCGCCAGCAGCGCCAGGAAGCCGAGGGCTATGAGCAGGCCCCTGCGCAGGGCCCGGGCGACGCTTTCGGAGATGCTTTCGGTAGAG
The DNA here is from genome assembly GCA_032251015.1 of Elusimicrobiales bacterium. Taxonomy (GTDB): domain Bacteria; phylum Elusimicrobiota; class Elusimicrobia; order Elusimicrobiales; family UBA9959; genus UBA2231. The sequence continues at coordinate 6,609 of JAVVFK010000026.1, read as the reverse complement.
ATGCCCAGCCGCAGCGTTCCCCATTTCTCGTCGTCCTTGATCAGGGCGCGGGTCAGATCGTAGACGCCGTCCTCCACGTCCGCGACCGAGGCGTCGATCTCGCGCGAGTCTATGTCCACCCCGATGGCGCCGGCGCGGTGGACGGGCCGGCCGTTCCTGTCGAGGACCTTTATGTATACGACCTGGGGCATCTCTCCGAAGGGCGAGAAAAGCTCCGCCAGGCGTTCCGGCCTGTCGTTGCGCAGGGCGTAGATCGCCGCTTCCGAGGCCAGGTCGGCGAGGTCGGAGCTCCGGCTCTGCGTCTTGTCGATGAGCGCGGAGCGCTGCGTGTTCACCCTGTCGGCCACCATGACGGCCGTCATGACGGCGGCCAGGCCCATCGAGATGGAGAACAATCGCGTCCGGAGGTTCATGCTCACTCCTTGAAGTCGAACTTGAGAAGGTCCGAGATTATTTTACCGGCCCAGTGGTAGATGTTGTTGCTCTTTACGGCCTCGCGCAGCTTCTGCATGCGCCTCGAGACCTCTTCCCCGGGCATGGTCAGCGCCTCGTGCAGCTTTTCCGCGCATTGCTCCCTGTCGTAAGGATTGACCACCAGGGCGTCGGTCAGTTCCCGGACCGCGCCGGTGAAATTGCTGAGGATAAGGACCCCGGCGTCGTCTATCTTGGAGGAGATGAACTCCTTGGCGACCAGGTTCATCCCGTCGTGCAGCGACGTCACCATGCAGACGGAGGAGAGCCTGTAGAGGGCGATGATCTCCTCGTAGGAGACGTGGCGGCGCGTCAGCACCACGGGCGTCCAGTTCTCGGTGGAGTGCTTCCAGTTGATGCGTTCGACGATGGCGTTTATCTCGTCGTTGATGTCCTTGTATTTCTGCACGTGGATGCGGCTTATCTCGCCTATCTGCAGGAACGTTATCTTCTCCTTCAGCTCGGGATGCTCGTCGAGCAGCAGGTCCAGCGCCAGCAGGCGTTCGGGTATGCCCTTGGTGTAGTCGATACGGTCTATGCCCAGTATGAGCCTGAGCCCTTCCAGCCGGAACTCCTCCTTGAGCGACCGCATCGTCTCCTCCACGGCCGGGGAGGCGGCGTCCCCGCTTATGGCGGAAAAGTCGACGCTTATGGGGTAGGGGCGGACCAGCGTCTCGTGCCCTCCCTTGGTGACCGAGAATCGTTCCCTGTCGATCTTGCTTTCCAGTTCCCTGTCCACGGCTTCCAGGAAGTTGTTGCAGTGCAGGCGGATATGGAAGCCGAGCAGGTCGTTGGCCAGCAGCCCCTCCAGCAGTTCCTTCTTGTCGGGGCAGATGCGGAAGATCTCGTGGCTGGGCCACGGTATGTGCCAGAAATGCGCGGTCACCACCTGCGGGCCGCAGAGCTGCTTGAGCATGGACGGCAGCAGGCACAGGTGGTAGTCCTGTATCCAGACGAAAGCCTTGCGCCCGTCGAGCTCGTCGGCCACGGCCTTGGCGAACTTCATGTTGACGGACTTGTAATAGTCCCAGTCCTCCTTGCGGAAAGTGGGGCGCTTGAAGGTGAGGTGGGAGAGCGGCCAGAGCGTGTCGTTGGAGTACCCGTTGTAGTACCCCTCCTCCTCGGCCTTATTGAGCCATATCCTCTTGAGCGTGTAGGCCGGCTTTTCGGGCGGCACGCCTATCTTGCCGGCGGGGTCGGTGACCTTGCGGTCGGCGTCGCCGTTGCCGTAGGCTATCCAGAGCCCCCGCGAGGCGCGCATGACCGGGTCGAGGGCGGTGACCACGCCGCCGGCGCCGCGCTGGCAGATTATCCTGCCTTTCTGGTATTTGTGAACGTACGGCTGGCGGTTTGACACCAGTACGAAAAGGTAGTCACCCAGTTTTTCCCGGACGAGGTTCTCGAGGTCAGCGGAAGTCCACATAGCGTCCTCCAGTTTTTCCCGTGGCGGTCTCTATCAAGTAAATTATAAATAGTTAGCCGGCCCGGCGCAAGGAAAACCCTAATACTTGTATAATAATGGCCGGTACAAAGGAGCCCCATGTCGGCCGACATAATACTGATAACCGTAAGTTCCATAATCCTGGTCTCCTACCTTTTCGACTTTTTCTCGTCGAGGACCCGCATTCCCCAGCTTGTCTTCCTGATACTCTCGGGGGTGATCATACGCGTGCTGATGGACAGGGCGGGGTGGCACGTGCCCTACCTCGGCGTCATACTTCCCCCGCTCGGAACGCTCGGCCTCATACTGATAGTGCTCGAAGCGGGCCTGGACCTGGAACTCGGGCGCGAGAAAGTGCGCGTGATACGCAACAGCCTCTTCAGCGCCTTTTTCTCCCTGCTGGCGACGCTGGCCCTCATAGCCGCCTTCTATAAGCTGCTCTTCCCGTCGGCCGAAATGCGGGCCTGCCTGGTCAACGCCCTGCCGCTGGCCGTCATGAGCAGCGCCATCGCCATCCCCGGGGTGAGCCACCTCCCGGCGGACAGGAAGGAGTTCATCGTCTACGAAAGCTCTTTCTCCGATATCCTCGGCATCCTTTTCTTCAACTTCCTGATCCTCAACAGGACTTTCGGGCCCGGGGCGTATTTCTCCTTCGGTTTCGAGATAGCGGTGACCGTCGCGCTCTCGCTGGTCTTCTCGCTGGCCCTGGCCGCCCTCATCGAGCGTATAGACCACAAGATCAAGCATCTCCCGGTGTTCTCCGTCCTGCTGCTGGTCTACGCGCTGGCCAAGATGATGCATTTTTCGCCGCTGGTGCTGGTGCTGGTCTTCGGGCTGTTCGCGAACAATATCGGCCAGTTCGTGCGCGGCAACATGCGTCTTTACTTCGACGTCGACCGTCTGCGCGAGGAGATGGTCCAGTTCGGCGGCATAGTGCGCGAGACCACCTTCGTCATCAAGACCTTCTTCTTCCTGCTCCTGGGCTACTCCACCGACCTCCGGGAACTGTTCACCCTCGACACTTTCCGGATAGCGCTGCCGGTCCTCGGCTTCGTCTACATAGGCCGCTGGCTCCCCCTCAAACGCGCCACCGGCGAGGCCGCGCATTCGCTGGCCTATATCGCGCCGCGCGGTCTGATAACGATACTGCTCTATCTCAGCATCCCCGAAAGCCTGCACATGCCGGGGATCCCCGGGTCGACCCTGGTCCTGCTGATACTCGCCACCGCGCTGATACTGGCCTGGGGCGTGATGAAGCCCGATACGCCGTCGCAGGCGAGGCTCAAGCGGATAATATCGGGGGATTTCGATGAGCGGGCCTGACTTGCTGCCGGTCCTGGCCGGCCTGTTCGCGGCGGGCGTGGCCCACGCCGCCGGACCGCGCCCGGAGCCGCCGAAGGCCGCCAGGGTCCCCCGCCTGCTCGAGAAGCACGGTCATGTCAGGACGGACGAGTATTTCTGGCTGCGCGAAAGGGAGAACCCGGAGGTGACGAAGTACCTCCGGGCCGAGAACGAATACGCCGACGCCGCCCTCGCCCATCTCAAGGACTTCTCCGCTTCCCTGTTCAGGGAGATCAAGTCCCGGATAAAGAAGGACGATTCCACGCCCCCGTTCAAGGACGGCCCGTACTATTACTATACCCGCTATAAGAAAGGCGGAGAGTATCCCCTGTACTGCCGCCGCGCGGCTTCGCCCCGGGGAAAAGAAGAGATCATCCTGGACGTGAACAAGGAGGCGGAGGGGCACGCTTTCTTCGACGCCCCTTTCCCGGCGATGAGCCCCGATCACAATATCATGGCCTGGGCCGCCGATACCACGGGCCGCCGCTTTTACACCGTGTATTTCAAGGACCTGCGCACCGGGAAAGTCCTGCCCGACCGCCTGGAGAACGTGACCCCCAACCTCGCCTGGGCGGAGGACTGCAGGACTCTTTTCTACGCGAAGCAGGACCCGGAGACCCTGCGCTGGGAAAGAATATTCAGGCATGAGCTCGGCTCCTCCTCCGACGCCGAGGTCTATTACGAACCCGACGAGACCTTCGGCGTATTCGTCTCCGGGTCGCGCAGCCGGAAATACCTCTTCATCGGCTCCCAGGCCACGCTGACCACGGAGTATCGTTATCTCGACGCTTCCTCCCCCTCCGGCGAATGGAAACTGTTCCTGCCGCGCGAGCGGGGCCTTGAATACTCGCCGGAGCACGCCGGCGACAGGTTCTACGTCCTGCACAACAGGGGCGCCAGGAATTTCATGCTCTCGGAAGCGGCCGACCTGCCGGAGGGCCCGGGGCCGTGGAAGGACTTCCTCCCCCACCGGGAGGACACCCTCGTCGAGGACGTGAACGCTTTCAGGGACTGGCTGGTCGTATCCGAGAGGCGCGGCGCCCTGCCCCGGATACGGATGATCGGCCGTTCCGGCGGCGGGGAGCATTACCTGGATTTCGACGATCCCGCCTACCTCGCTTCGGTCGGGGTAAACGAGGAATACGACTCCGGGACGCTGCGGTTCAACTACGAATCCCTGACCACGCCGGATTCCGTGTACGACTACGACATGGCCGCGCGCGAGCGAAAGCTCCTGAAGCGTCAGGAAGTGCTCGGCAAATTCAAGCCGGAGGATTACGTCTCGGAGCGCGTCTGGGCGCCGGCCAGGGACGGCGCGAAGGTGCCCGTTTCGCTGGTCTACCGGAAGGATCTCCGGAAAGGTTCCGGCGCGCCGCTGCATATCTATTCCTACGGTTCGTACGGTTCCAATTCGGACCCCTATTTCAGTTCGGTGAGGCTCTCGCTGCTGGACAGGGGCTTCGTCTGCGCCATCCCGCACGTCCGCGGCGGCTCGGAGCTTGGCCGCGCCTGGTACGAGGACGGACGGCGGCGGAAGAAGATGAACACGTTCAACGACTTCATCGACGCCGCTGAGTACCTGGTGAAGGAAGGCTACGCCGCCCGCGGCCGCGTGCACGCGGAGGGCGGCTCCGCCGGCGGCCTGCTGGTCGGGGCGGCGCTGAACATGGCACCCGAAGGCCTCTATAAGTCGGCTATAGCCGAGGTGCCCTTCGTTGACGTCGTCACTACCATGCTCGACGACGGCATCCCCCTTACCGCCGGGGAGTACGACGAATGGGGCGATCCCGGCGTCAAAGAGGATTACGAATACATGCTCTCCTATTCCCCTTACGACAATGTCCGCGCCCGCTCCTATCCCAGTATTTTCATAACCGCGGGACTGCACGATTCACAGGTGCAGTACTGGGAGCCGGCCAAGTGGGCGGCCCGTCTGCGCGCGGCGAAGACCGACGGCAACCTCCTGGTGCTCAAGACGGACATGGAGACCGGTCACGGGGGCAAGTCCGGCCGGTTCGAGGCTCTGAAACTGGTCGCGCTGCAGTACGCTTTCATGCTGGACCTGGAAGGTATAGGGAAGTGAGCTAATGAACGGCAAGGCGAAGATACTCGTCATAGACGACGATCCCGTGATGGTGGACATGATCTCTGCGGGCCTCTCCAGGCGCGGGTACCTCATTACCGGGGCGTATTCGGGCGAAGAGGCCGCGGAGAAGGCCGTTGCCGTACGCTTCGACGTCGCCATACTGGACATCATGATGCCGGGCTGGGACGGGATCAGGACCCTCGGCGAACTCAAGAAGATCGATCCCGAGCTGGAGATCATAATGGCCACCGCCCACGGCTCGGTCGGTACCGCGGTGCAGAGCCTGCGCAACGGCGCTTTCGACTATATAAGCAAGCCTTTCCTGCTCAAAGAACTGGAGTCCGTGGTGGAGAAGGCGCTGGAGAAACGCAAGTTCTCGGAGCTGGCGGCCGCCATTTTCTCCACGCTGGACCCCGACGAACTGGTCCGGGTCATACTGGATTCCGCGGCCCGCATCCTGAAGGCCGACGACTCCGCCCTGGCCCTCACCGGCCCGGACGGGGAGATAAAACTTTCCGCCTCAGACGGCCTGGAGGACGAGGCCCGGCGGGCCTGCAGGCTGGAGCTCTGCTCCCGCGCGCTCGCCGGTCTGAGCGGGAACGGCCCCTGGGGGCCGGTCCCGGTCGAGTCCCCCTCGTCCGACCCGCGCTTCGCCGGGGTTCCCTGCGCCGGGGAGATAAAACATTCCGTTTTCATGCCGCTGTCCTCGGGCGAGAGGCCGGCGGGGCTCATAAACCTCAATCGTACAGTTCTCGACGAGCCTTTCTCCGAGAGCGACATGCAGCGGGCCCGCATTTTCTGTTCCCTGGTCAGCCTGTCGCTCAGGAACGCGGAGCTTTACGGCCGTCTCAAGGAGACCCAGTCCAAGCTGGCGCAGACCGAGAAAATGTCGGCGCTGGGCCAGCTCGCGGGCGGCATCGCCCACGAGATAAACAACCCCCTTTCCGGCATACTGGGCCTGACCCAGCTGGTCCTGGAAAAGACCGAGCGGGGAAGCCAGAACGAGCGGGACCTCAGGGAGATAGAGAAAGAGGTCTTCCGCTGCAAGAAGATAATAACCTCGCTGCTGTCCTTCGCGCGCCAGCGGCCTTCGGCCCTGGAGCCGCTGGACCTCAACGCCGCCGCGGAGGAGACGCTGGTGCTCTGCGCGCGGCAGCTGGAGTTCCGGAAAGTGAAAGTCGAGAAGGCCCTTTCGTCCGGGCTGCCCCAGGTAAAGGCGGACCACCAGCAGATGATGCAGGTGTTCCTTAACCTCTTCAATAACGCCATG
>JAVVFK010000269.1:0-2838 GCA_032251015.1 Elusimicrobiales bacterium | reverse complement strand
CTGGGCGGAGAAGCCCGGTCCGCTGCGCGTGGCCGACGACGAGGTATCGGCGCCTACTTATGCCGGCGACATAGTCACGGCGGTTATGGAGGCGCTCAAGGCCGGCCTCACCGGCCGCTGGCATCTTTCCGGCGGCGAGCCGTGCTCGCGCTATGACTGGGCGCGGGCGGCCCTCAAGGCGCATGGCGTAGAAAAAGATATGGTCCCGGCCAAGATGGCCGATTTTAACCTGCCCGCCCGACGGCCCGGCTATTCGGCCATGTCCAACGCCGCGCTATGCGGCGAACTCGGGATCAAAACGCCGCATTGGCGGGAATCGATGGAGAAATTCATCCTGGAGAGCAAATGAAGACGATACTTGTCACCGGCGGCGCCGGCTTTATCGGTTCTAATTTTATCCGCTACGCTTTTGAGAAGGCCGGTTTCAAAGGCCGGCTGGTCAACCTGGACAAGCTGACCTATGCCGGCAACCCGGAGAACCTCGCCGATATCGCCCGCGCTTACAAGGGGCGGTATGTTTTTGTGAAGGGAGATATCTGCGATTTCAAACTGGTCGGCCGGCTTTTTAAAAAGTACAAGTTCGACGCCGTGGTCCATTTCGCCGCCGAATCGCATGTCGACCGGTCCATATTCGGCCCCAAGGACTTCGTCGAGACCAATATACACGGGACTTTCGCGCTGCTGGAAGCCGCCCGTTCCGCCTGGGCCGGTCGGGGGACCGGCGCCTCCGCCGGCCGCAAGGACGTCCGCTTTCACCATGTCAGTACCGACGAGGTTTACGGCTCGCTGGGCGCTACCGGCAAGTTCAAAGAGACCACACCTTATGATCCGCGCAGTCCCTACTCCGCCTCCAAAGCCTCGTCGGACCACCTGGTCCGCGCCTATCATCACACCTACGGCCTGCCGGTCACCATCTCCAACTGCTCCAACAATTACGGCCCGTATCACTTTCCCGAGAAACTCATCCCGCTGGTGATACTCAACGCGATGGACGGCAAGAAACTGCCCGTCTACGGCGACGGCAAGAACGTCCGCGACTGGCTTTACGTGGAGGACCATTGCGCCGCCGTCTGGCGCATATTATCCAAAGGCCGCCCGGGCCAGACCTATAACGTCGGCGGCGACTGCGAGATGAAGAACATAGACGTGGTCCGCTCCGTATGCGCCGCTCTCGAAGAACTCCTGCCCTCGCCGGAGAACCCCGCGCTGAAGGGGAAGAACTACGAGGACCTGATAACTTTCGTAAAGGACCGCCCCGGCCACGACCGCCGTTACGCCATAGATTTTTCCAAACTGAAGCGCGAGCTTGGCTGGCGCCCGTCGGTGGATTTCGCCGGCGGCATGCTTCGCACCGTGCGCTGGTACCTGGATAATCCCGCCTGGATAAAGAATGTCCGCACCGGCGCCTACCGCAAATGGCTCAAGAGGAACTATTCCTGACCATGTCCGTTAAGCCCGAGACCGTACTCATAACCGGCGCGGCCGGCTTCATCGGCAGCCGGGTGGCGGCGCATTTACTGGAAGCAGGGTTCAATGTGATCGGCCTTGAGCGCCCCGGCTGCGACCTGTTCCGGGTGAAGCGTCTCCTTCCACGCGTGAAAGTCTATCGCCTGCCGGGTGAGAAAGCCTCCTCCGTCCTTCGCAAAGAGAAGATCGACGGCATTATTCATCTGGCCACCTATTACCGCAAGCGCCACGCCCCCGCCGACGTGGGGCCCATGATGCGCACCAATATCGAGATGCCCGCCCTCCTGCTGGAAGCCGCCGTAGCGGCCGGCGTGAAGTGGTTCATCAACACCGGCACCTTCTTTGAATGCGAACTGCCCCGCCGCGGCCCGCTTAAAGAGACCGCCCCCATAGCCCCGTGGAACCTCTACGCCTCCACCAAGACCGCCTTCGACGGCATACTTAAGACCTACGCCGCCTCGGGCGCTATGAAAGCCATGACCATACGGCTTTTCTCTCCCTACGGCCCTAACGACAATCCCGACAAGGTCATTCCCTACCTGGTGTCCTCGCTGCTGCGCGGCGATACGGTGAAACTCGCAGGTCCCTTGCAGAAACTTTCTTTTATTTATGTCGACGACATCGCCGACGCCTACCTGAAAGCGGCGGGTAAGGCGGGGTCTCTTCGGAAGCACGAGACCGTCAATATAGGCGGGGGAAAGAGCCATGACGTCCTCGAGGTGATAAGGACGCTGGAGGCCGTTTCCGGTGGAAAACTTGCTTTTACGCTCCCTCCGGGAAAGGCTCGCGGGCCGAAGCCGCCGGTATTCGCGGACCTGCGCAAGGCGCGTTCTCTTCTCGGCTGGCGGCCGCGGTACGATATACGCCGGGGGCTTAAACTTACTTTCGATAGTTGTCGAAACGCTGCGCTTTCTGGTCGGCTATGAAAATAGTATTCCTCGGCACCAACGGATGGTATGACACCCGCATGGGCAATACCGTCTGCGCGCTGATAAAGACGTGCCGCTTGGATATCGTCCTGGACGCGGGCAACGGGCTTTATAAGCTTGACCAGTACTGCGACGGGAGCAAGCCCGTCTTCATCCTGCTCAGCCATTTCCACATAGATCATATCGCCGGCCTGCACACCCTGGTCAAGTTCAGGTTCAGGAAAGGTCTGACCATCTGCGGTCAGCGCGGCACCCGCGGAGTCCTTAAGAAATTCGTCGGCAAGCCGTTCACGGTGCCGCTTGGCAGCCTGCCTTACCCCGTTAAAGTAGTGGAACTGCCGTCGGAGAAGGATGAACTCCCTTTCCGCGTGAAGACTTTGCCGCTGGTCCACGCCGACCCGGTCCTGGGCTTTTGCCTGGAGCTGGAGGGGAAAATAATAGC
>JAVVFK010000268.1:0-2866 GCA_032251015.1 Elusimicrobiales bacterium | reverse complement strand
CTTTCTCGAAATTGGTGACGACTATGAAGTCGTCGCCGCCGATATGGCCGATGAAATCCTCGGAGTTCTCGTTCTGTATGGTCAGCTTGACCAGCAGGTTGGCCGTGGTCTTGATGACCCGGTCGCCGGCCTCGAAGCCGTAGGAGTCGTTGAAGGCCTTGAAGTTGTCGAGGTCGATGTAGAGCACGGCGAAGTCGGAGTTCTTCTGTATCTCGCGTTCGACGCGGGCCTGTATCGACGGGTTGCCGGGCAGCTTGGAGAGCGGGTTGGTGTCCAGGACCTGCTTGTTGCGCTTGAGCACCATGCGGATGCGCGCTATCAGCTCGTCGGCGTCCACGGGTTTTATCAGGTAATCGTCTATGCCCATGCCCAGCCCGCGCAGCTTGGTGCTCTTCTCGCTGAAGGCGGTGCAGATTATTATAGGTATGTGGGCGAAGAGGGGGTTTTCCTTGAGCGTCTCGGCCACGGCCAGGCCGTCCTTGACCGGCATATTGTAGTCGAGCACGGCTATGTCTGGCGTGTGCTCGAAGACGGCCTTGAGCGCCTCGCCGCCGTTCTCCGCCGTGAAGACCTCGAAGCCGGCCTGCTCCAGCATCTCCTTCATCAGGTAAAGGAGTTCCGTCTGGTCGTCGGCGAAGAGCACGCGCGGCTTGTCGGAGCGGGGCGCGGCCGCCCGCTCCTCGCCGCCGGCCTCGGTCTCGCCCAGCTGGGCCTCTATCATCTTAAGGAACAGTTCCTTGGGCATGTCCTTTGACACTATTTCGGGCAGGCCGGTCAGTATGCCCCTCTCCTGGAAATTGTCCAGCCGCAGCGCGCTGAGCACTATGACGGGGATATAGGCCGTGGCGGCCTCGTCCTGCATCTCTTCCATTATGCGGAAGCCGTCCTTGCCGGGCATCATGATGTCGAGCAGCATGGCGTCGGGCTTCTCCGCTTTGGCCGTTTCGATCACTTTCATCGGGTCGTTCACGACCACGGGGCGGTAGTAATTGGCTTCCAGGAACATCTTGACCAGGTCGGAGAACTCCTCGTCGTCGTCGGCTACCAGCACCGTCACCGGCTTGTCGGGAGCGGGCTTCTCCGCGGTCTTGAGAAGGAGCGTTTTGAGGACCTCGAAATCTATCGGCTTGTTGAGATAGCCGCTCACGCGCGGCGAGGGGCCGGTGACCACCTCTATCTTCGGGGAATGGGAGAAGACCACGATGCGCTGGTTCTGGGTGAAGGGGTTCTCCCGCACCTCCTTGAGGAGGTCGAGGGGGTTGAAGGTCCCGGTCAGGATGTTGAGCACCGCCAGGTCGGGCTTCCAGTTCTGCAGCGCGGTCATCGCCTCCTGGTAGTTGCCGCAGCGCTGTACCTGCCAGCCGCGCTCCGCGAGCAGCGGCATTATCTCGCTTTCGGCGCCGGGGGCGGGGTCGATGAAGAGTATCTTTTTCGGGCCTTTTTCCATCGTCATGATTTTAGCATTTCGGAGTTGTGTAGAATATAAGCGTGAAGAAAGCGGACAGGAATTATTACGGGCTGATGCAGTCCGGGCTGCAGCTGGCGGCCGGCGTCGGGCTTGGCTTCTGGCTGGGCCTGCTGGCCGACCGGCGGCTGGGCACGGGCCACTGGCTGGCCGCGGCCGGCGCCGCCGCCGGCCTGGCGGCCGGCTTCTACCTCTTTTTCCGCGAAGTGGCCGCGATAAGCCGGGACGAGGAATCGCGCCGCAAGGGAGGGCCGGGTGAGTCCGCCTGAGACCGCCGCCTCCGCCGCGCTGCTGGGCGCGCTGTGCGGGGCTTTCAACGGCCTGCTGGCGGGGGCGGTCATGAAGCGGGCCGTGGCGGCCTCGCAGAACGTTTTTTTCGCAGCCTTCGTCGCGGGTTTTTTCTACCGGCTGCTCTTCCTGCTGGGCTCTTTGTGGCTTCTGCGCAATGAAAAATATATAATTATCGTCGCTTTCGCGGCCGCGCTGATAGCGGTGCAGCTGATCCTAGAGGTGGTTCTGGTTCCCAGAGGTCCATGGACGTCAAAGAGATCCTAGAGCATCACATCGTAGACCATGTCTGGTCCGTCGTGCCCGCCGGGCCCGTGGACCTCCCCGTATCCAAACATTTCCTCATGATGGTCATCGTCGGGACACTGCTGGGCGCCGGCCTGCCGGCGCTGCGGCGCAGCCGCTCGGCCGCGCTGGCGCCGTTCCGCTCCATGCTGGAGGCCCTGGTCCTTTTCATCCGCGACGAGGTGGTGGTGCAGAACATGGGGAAGAAGGCGGCCCGCTTCACCGGCTATTTCTGCACGCTGTTCATCTTCATCCTGGGCCTCAACCTGGCCGGCATGGTCCCTTTCGGCGCCACCGCCACCGGCAACCTGGCCGTCACCGGGGGGCTGGCCTTCAGCACCTTCCTGCTGGTGAACCTGGCCGGCATGCGCGAGCAGGGCGTGGTGAAATATGTCGCGCACCTGGTCCCGGCCGGCGTACCCGTCTGGCTCTACCCGCTGCTCTTCCCGATAGAGGTGCTGGGCCTGCTCACCAAGACCTTCGCGCTCTGCATACGTCTTTTCGCCAATATGATAGGCGGCCATATCGTGATCCTGTCGTTCATCGGCATGATCTTCATCTTCGGCGCCATCAACCCCTGGCTGGGCGTGGGCGTGACGGCCCCGGCGGCCGTCGTGCTGGTCATTTTCGTTTCGCTGCTCGAGATATTCGTGGCCTTCCTGCAGGCGTACATATTCACCCTGCTGACGGCCATATTCACGGGCGCTGCGCTGCACCCGCATTGACGTTTTAAGCGGATATAGACACGGAGGTAGTTTACATGAACGACATGCTGTTTATCGGACTCGGTTACGTAGGCGCCGGACTCGGCGCGGGCCTGACCCTCAT
>JAVVFK010000267.1:0-2897 GCA_032251015.1 Elusimicrobiales bacterium | reverse complement strand
GCCTATGAACTGGCCTTTGCGCATTATCGACAGTATGTGCTCGGCCGCCTCCTGCGCGGAGCCCGAGAACATCTCGGCTTTTTCGCGCTGCGGCGGCGGGTAGATCTTCGATACCTGCGTGGGCGAACCCTTGAGGCCGAGGTACTGTTTCTCGGCGCCGATGTCCTCGGCGGTCCAGACGTGGTAAGGCTTCTTCGAGGAGCCGTGGATCTCCGGGAAGGAGGGCCAGCGGGGGCTGGAGTCCTGGGGGACCAGGATGGTGAACAGCGCCGGCGGTTTAGCCTCAACTATCTCGTGGCCGCCGTCTATGTGGCGGCGGGCTATGAAATTCTTCCCGTCGATATCGACGTGCTCGCAGAAAGTCACCTGCGGTATGCCCAACTGCTGGGCTATGCCGGGGCCGGTCTGCGCGGTGTCTCCGTCGATGGCCTGCATGCCGCAGAAGATGGCGTCGGTCTTGCCGATCTTCACGATGCCTTTGGCGATGGCATAGGAGGTGGACCAGGTGTCGGAGCCGGCGAAGGCCATGTCCGAGAGAAGCACTCCCTCGTCGGCGCCCAGCGCCAGGCCCATCTGGACCACGCTGCGGGCCTGCGGCGGGCCCATCGATATAACCGTGACCCGTCCGCCGTAGGCTTTCCTGAGTTTCAGGGCGTTCTCCAGCGCGGCGTGGTCGTAGGGATTTATGATGCTCGGCACCCCGGCCCTGATAAGGTGTCCCGTCTCCGGGTTTATCTTGACCTCGGTAGAGTCGGGCACCTGTTTTACGCAGACGACGATGTTCATCGGCTCTCTCCTTACTTCGCCTTGAAAGTTGTCTTGAGCCCGGCCGCGGCCAGGTCCATGTCGGCTATCAGGCCCTTCTGGGCCTCCTGCACGGCCGGCAGGTCCATCGCCGCGCCCAGCCCCGACGAATTGTCGGAAGCGCCCAGCACCAGCGCGAGCCCTTCCACAGCCAGCGTCAGCGCGGCCTCGCGCGCGTAAACGCGCGACAGGGCCTTGTAGACCCCGGCGTCGAAGCGCACGCTGTCGGGATATTTGCCCGGCGCGGAGGCGCGCGCGAAGCAGGCCGCGGTCTCGGCGAGCGCTATCAGCCGGCCCAGCTTGAACGTGACGTGCTGGTGGCGGGTGAGCTTCTGCAGGCGGCATTCCTCCATGACGGCGGCCAGCGAACGCAGCGCCAGGCCGGCGGCATAGGCGCCGCAGTCGTGGACGGAAGAATGGAGCCTATCCATCTCGTCGGCCATGTCCAGGTAGTACCGCCCGCGGCTCTTGAGATGCTCCTGCCAGCGGCCGCGGTAGATGGTCATCTCCATGATCTCGCTGGTGCCCTCGTAGATGCAGGTTATCTTGATATCCCGCTTGATCTTCTCAACGGGGAAATCGCGGGTGTAGCCGTAGCCGCCCAGCGCCTGTATGGCGTCCTCGGCGGCCTTGTTGCCGTTCTCGGTGGCGGAGTACTTGGCGATGGCGCCTTCGGTCTGCAGGCCGTGCTCGCCGCCGTCCAGGCGATTGGCGGTGTATTCTATGTAGGAGCGGGCGGCCTCCAGCCGCGCCGCGTGCGGGACTATGAACTTGTGCGTGTAGCCCTGCTTATCGCTCAGCGGGCCGCCGGCCTGTATGCGCTGCTGGCTGTAGCGTATGGCATGCTCGAGCGCCTCCCAGCCGGCGCCGAGCCCGAAGGCGGCGACCATGAGGCGGGTGTAGCCGAAAACGGCCTGAGCCTGCAACAGGCCCTTGCCTTCCTCGAGGCCGATCAGGTTCTCGGCGGGCACATAGACGTTGTCCAGCGCCAGCGCGGCGGTGTTGGAGAGGCGTATGCCGTGCTTGTCCTCGTGCTTGTTGGGGGCGAAGCCCTCCATGTTCCTTTCGACTATGAACCACGACGGTCCGCCGGGGGCCATGGCCAGCACGGTATAAAGGTGGGCCACGCCGCCGTTGGAGATCCACTGCTTGTTGCCCGTGATGCGGTAGCCGGCGATCTTGCCGTTCTTTACAACGTGTTCGGCGCGGGTGCGCAGGTTTATCAGGTCGCTGCCGGCGTCGGCCTCGGTGGCGGCGTAGGCCACCATCAGGTTCTCCTTGGCTATCTTGTTGAGCCATTTGGTCTTCTGCTCCTGCGTGCCTCCCACGTTCACGGGGTCGGTGCCCAGAAAGGTGGCGAAGACCCCGGTGGCGATGCCCAGGTCGATGCGGGCGAGGGCCTCGCAGACGCGGCAGATGTCATAGGTGCCGCCCGAGATGCCGCCGTACTCCTCGGGGATCATCAGCAGGTGTACGCCAAGCACGGCCGGGTCGTACATCTCTTTAAGTATCTCCGCCGGGAATTCGTTGGCGTGGTCCAGGTCCCGTATAACTTCGTATGGCAGCTTTTTTTTAGCGTACTCCTTCAGGCTGTCGAGGACCAGTCCCCGTGATATAGCGTCCATGCTGGGCATCTTTTACCTCTCCCCTTAAGCTTTGACCGCGCTTACGCTCTCTATGAAGGACCGGGCGTCGCTCACCATGCGGGCGGCCAGGTCCTTGTCGTCGAGCGATTCGGCGTTGATGAAAACGTTCTCGGTCGCGCCCCTCACCGCCGCCTCCAGCAGGTACAGCGCGCTGCGGTAGTCGGAGAGCACGTGGGACGAGACGTCGCCGCATTTGCGCAGTTCCGCGGCGGCCTCCGCGGCCAGACGCGCGGTCCTGAGCGGAACCTCGGCGGCGTACTTGAGCGCTTCCTGCATCTTCGACTTGCGCTCGGGATTGTCCTTCGGGGTCTTCATGGCCGCCATGAAGGCGTCGAAGGAGGCGGAGTCCTCGGCCACGCAGGCCTGCAGGTCGCCGCGCAGTTCCCCGAGGCGGGAGTGCAGGGCGGTAAGGCCGGGCTTCTTGGACTCCTCGAGCTTCTTGCCGCG
>JAVVFK010000266.1:0-2906 GCA_032251015.1 Elusimicrobiales bacterium | reverse complement strand
CTATCTGCCCGTAGAACGAAGTGTCGATACCGGCCTTCTCGGCCACCTGCGACTGCGTAAGTCTCAATGCTTTGCGCACGGATCTCATCCGCCCGCCTATCTCCGCGTAGAAGTTTCCCATAGGTGTACAATTCAATGACTTTCAGGGCCCCGACGGAAGATATTATAGGCACTATTGACAGGGTTTATAAACCCATGTAAAATATCCGCGATGGGAGGTGGGGACATAGTAAGGCGCGCCGTCGTGATGACATCAGCCTCCGCCCGGGGGGATGGTATGCGCCGGAAAACGATATTAGTGGTGGACGACGAGCCGATCTGGAGGAATCTTCTCTCCAGACTGCTCGTCCCGGCCGGTTACCGGGTGATAACCGCGCCGTCGGGGGCCTGCGGCCTGGAGGCGGCCCGCTCGGGTGCGGCGGACTGCGTCATCCTGGACTATCACCTGCCCGACGGCACCGCCCGCCAGTTCTGCCCCTCAATGCGCGCCGCCGCGCCCAGGCGGGTTCCCATAATCATCTTCAGTTCCGAACCCTTGGCCGTTGAACTTCTCGCCTGCGAGACCGGGGCCGACGCCTTCTTCCTCAAGACCACGCCGCTCAAAGTCCTGCTCGCCGCTGTAAAAGAACTGCTGTATTGACCACCACCAGGCGGGCCGCCGGCCGGGCCGCTTGAACGGGCCGCCGTAATAATAGTATTACTATCCATGGGGAGAGGGAATCCGTTTATATTCACCATCTGGCGCCTCCGGGAGAGCATATATCCATGGGCGACGACAAAGCGTCTATTCTTATAGTCGAGGACGACGAGGGCCTCGCGGGGTTCCTTTGCCGGGCGCTCGGCGCTGGCGGGTACGGCGCGGCGTCGGCCGCCTCCGCGGAAGACGGCCTGGCCCTGGCCGTCTCGGGGAAATACGACATAGTCCTGGCCGACATCAACCTGCCGGGGATGGGCGGCCTGGCGCTGCTGGAGAAGGTCAAAGCCCTGGTGCCGGCCTGCGACGTCATAATGATGACCGGCGACCCCAGCATGGAGAAGACGCTGCGGGCGATAAAGGCCGGGGCCTACGATTTCCTGATAAAGCCGCTGTCCGCGGAGACGCTCGTGTTCGTCCTGGACCGCTGCCTGCAGAAACGCTCGCTGTCGGCCGAGATACGCATGATAAAGGGGTACCGCGACGAGCTTGACTCCGCCTACTCCCAGCTCCAGGCCCTCGACAGGATGAAGGAGGCATTCCTCTCCACCATAGGCCACGAGCTCCGCACGCCGCTGACCCCGATAATAGGCGGGCTCGCCGTGCTGGCCTCGTCCCCGGAAGCGCCGCCGCCGCCCGGGCTCCTGGAGAATATGAGCAGGAGCGCCGGCAGGCTGTCGGGGATAATACAGGAGCTCATCGATTACGCCGGGCTGAGCGCGGAGATAGTCCCCGCCGACTGCGGCCCTGTCGACCTGGCGGAGGCGGCCCGGGCGGCCGCCGGCTCGGCGGCGGGGACCGCGGCGGAGCTCGGGGTGGCCATAGAGGTCTCCGCTGACGGGCCGGCGGAGGTCGCCGGCGACCGGGAGCGCCTGTTCCAGGCGGTGCGCCACCTGGTCCGCAACGGCGTACTTTTCAACAAGCCGGGCGGGCTGGTCAAAGTGGAGGTCGCCGGCTCGGGAAAAGCGGTCAGGGTGAGCGTCTCCGACACCGGGGAGGGCATCCCCCGGGAAAAACTGGACGCGGTATACGATCCTTTTTACCAGGCCGCCGACTACATGACCAGGCGGGTCGGGGGACTGGGCCTGGGCCTCGCCGTCATAAAGCGCACCGCGGAGGCTCACAAGGGAAAAGTCGGGGTTTCCAGCGAGCCGGGCAAAGGCAGCGTCTTTACCCTTGTCCTGCCTAAAGCCGGCTGCGTGGGGAACGGGGAGGGTTATGCGGAACGCAAATAACGGTAAGGACAGGTGGCTGCCTTCCTCGGCAGCGGAAGCGGCGAAAGTCGTGGGGGCATACGCCCTGTTCGGAGGCCTGTGGATACTTTTCTCGGACCGCCTGTTGCTGTCTCTCTCTCCCGACCCGGCTTTTTATCATTCGTTCCAGACCTATAAAGGCTGGTTCTATGTGGGCGCGACCGCTATTCTGCTCTATTTCCTGATCCTCCGTTCTATGGAGCGGACCCGGCGGCTGGAAGAGGAAAAGCGGCAGAGCGAGCTAAAACTGCTGCAGGCGCAGAAGATGGAAATAGTCGGGCGCCTCGCCGGCGGCATAACGCACGATTTCAACAATATACTGACGGCCATCATGAGCCTGTCGCAGTTGACGGCCAAAAATCTCCCCGAGGGCGACCCGCGGCGCGCCGACGTGGAGGATATAACCAGATTCTCCGAAAAAGCGGCGGCCATCACGCGCCAACTCCTGGTCTTCAGCAGGAAACGGGAGTCTCAGCCGCGTCCGCTGGATCCCGGGGAGACGCTGCGCAATGCCGGGAGCATGCTCAGGAGGGCGTCGGGCGAAAAGATCAAACTCGGGATATCGGCCGGGCCCGGTCTCCGTCCAATAAGCGCCGATCCCGGCCAGCTGGAGCAGGCGCTGATGAACCTGGCGGTCAATGCGCGCGACGCCATGCCGGAAGGCGGGACGCTCGAACTATCGGCCGTTAATGTCGAACTTAAAGAACCGCTCGCCGCCATTGAGCGCGAACTGCCGCCGGGAGACTATGTCGCCCTGTCCGCCCGGGACAGCGGCGTCGGTATGGACCGGGCCACGATGGAACGCCTTTTCGAACCTTTCTTCACGACCAAGGAACAGGGAACCGGCCTGGGGCTGGCTATTGTCAATCGCATTGTGACGGTATATGGTGGCACCTTAAATGTGGATAGTGTTCCCGGTCGGGGTACGTTATTCACCGTGAAATTACCTGCATCAGCAT
>JAVVFK010000265.1:0-2908 GCA_032251015.1 Elusimicrobiales bacterium | reverse complement strand
CCTCCTGATATATCATACCCATACCCCCCGACAACGTAGCGTCGGCCCCCTAATCCCACATCCCTACGATTTCGCCGCTCAGCGGCTTGCCGCAACGGGGGCAGGGATAAGCCGAAAAGTCCGGCCCGTCGCCGTCCTCGTCGCCGCAGGGGATCATCTCCAGCGCGGCGCCGCACTTGCCGCAATCGCAGGCCCTGGAATACCGCCCGCCGGGATATTCGATCAGGTAGTGGAACCGCTCGGTAAAAGTCCGGCACTTTGGACATCTGAACAGGGCCTGGCCGTAATCGGCGCATTTGCCCCGCTTCTCCTGCAGCAGTATCTTCACCAGGTCGTATTCCGCGCGGTCGGACAGCAGCTTGCGCAAAGAGACAAACCCGCCCTCCCTGAGCGGCATCTCAAAAAGCCGCCCCCACATCTTGCCTACGCCGATGGAGAACTCCTTATGATAGCCGCAGCCGCAGGAAAGCCCTATCAT
Organism: Elusimicrobiales bacterium; assembly: GCA_032251015.1. Classification (GTDB taxonomy): domain Bacteria; phylum Elusimicrobiota; class Elusimicrobia; order Elusimicrobiales; family UBA9959; genus UBA2231. Next base: position 2,430 of record JAVVFK010000265.1, on the reverse strand, counting down.
CATCCCCATATATCCTCCATCCGGTTAAAACACAAAATTCAGATACAGGCTGAACGGCCGCCAGCTGATATCCGCAAAGGTGTCGCTATCCTTTAGCTTGGGGAACACGGTGTACCTGGCGCCGAACTCCAGGATATAACCCGGATATTCCCACGCAATGCCGGGGCTCGCCGACCAGGTCATGCCGCTCCAGCTCTCGGAAGCGGAGCCGGAATAATACCCAAGGAAACTATTCTCAGAGTAACTCGATTCCACCTTGCCGCGGCCGAATCCCCCGTTAAGATCGATAAAAAACAGGGAATTGCCCTCGATCGGGGAAACGAATTTATATCCCCCGACAAAGCGCATGAAGCTGGTCTCGACCTCCTCGTTATAATACCCGGGGCCGAACACGGAATCATTGAACGTCATGTCGATCTCCGCCGAAGGGCCCTTTATATAGCTGAACGCTATATAGCCGGGCGAATCCTTGTAAGCCCCGAAATTCACTCCGAAGGTCACGCCAAAGCCGGGATAGGACTTGAACTCCCCCGAAGTGTAATCCCAGATCGAGGCGATCAGATCGAACCCCGCCTCGTAATTCTCCTCCCATTTCTTATCCGCGCCCCCGACGCTGAAGACCTCCGGCGTCAGGAAGACGGTCTGAGGCTTAGAGAGTATCCCCGCCGCTTTAGGCGCGGCAGGCGCCCGGGCCGGAGGCTCCGGCCGGTAAACCGGGGGTTCCTCGCGGGCGGGCGGCTTTTCCCCGGCGGTCAGGGGGCCCGCCTCCGCCGGCTTAGCGGACAGGCCCAGCTCGGCCAGGTTGTCTATCTCGGACCTGTTTATGTTCAAAGTGCCGAACCTGGTGACGGCCTCTATCACCTCGCCCTTGTCTTCCAGGGTGACGGCGTCGAGGGTGGTCCCGTCCTTTAGTATCACCATCTTAGCCGCACAGACTTCGGCTAAGACCAGCAAAGCGAGCAGGACGATAATGTTTTTCATAACCCCTCCGGTTCAGTAGTGACGCGACGATCCCCCGATCATGCAGGCGCCCATGAAAATAGGATAGCCCGGGGGTGCGACAACGTAGCGTCGCACCCCCGGCCCGCCGATGGAATGATTTTTACAGGGAAAGTTTAATTTTCCAAAAAAGGCGCGGTATGACGGCAGGCGGGATAACCGGGGCATCCCCAGAAGCGCTTACCCTCGTCCGGCGGACGATTGGACACCCGCAGCACCAGCGGCTTATTGCAGTGCGGACAGACCGGATGCGCGTCCGTAAAATCCTTCTCCCGCGCCTCCAGCTCCGCGCGCATGGCCGGCGGCATATACTTGCGGTCCCGTTCTTCTTTCGACAGCGGCGGCGGCTCGGTGGGAATAAGGACGGCCCGTCTCACGGGCGCCTGTCCCGTGCCCGCCGGTTCCACTATCTTTATCCTGATCTTGGGGATGATCAGCCGGGCCATCGCCGCTATCAGCGTTACGCCAGCCTCGATCAGGTCGCCGTTTCTGCGCGAACGCCCCCAGGCGTTCATCCCGGTCTTTTCGGCGACCTTGTTAAGAAGCATAGCCCGGACCTTCCCTATCGCATAAGAGCCCAGGGCCAGAACAAGGAAGACGCTCCCCGCCGCGTAAAAGATCGGGGCCAGAAAACTACCAAAATGGATAAGTGGAGTCGAAACGTCCTTGATCAGATAACTGAAAGCGAATATCAGCAGCGCGGAAAATAAATATCCCTTCCACAGACCGCCGCCCGAAAAACCGCGCCTTCTCTTGCGCCTGAGGACCAGGTCCAGCAGCATCCCCGCGCCGCCGGCATAATCCTCCACGCCCACCCGATGGCCCAGAAAGCCCTTCAGCTGCGCCAAAAGCCCGGGGTTCACTTCTTTTTCCTTGAACCACGCGATGTAGCCCGCCAGCGCCTCTACCTTCACGACCTTGACCTTGGCCTCGTCGGGCTTCGCCGGCAGATGCCCGGCCGCGGCGATGATACTGCGCACCTGCACCTTGCCGAACTGCTTCACATTGTCGTAGCAGAGATAACCCGCCCGTCCTACCTGGTCGAAAGGATCATGATAATCCCCCGACTCCACGAACTGCCTGCTCCACACCTTGGTCTCTATGACAAAAAGCCCGGCGGGCGATATCACCAGGTGGTCTATCTGCGCGCTCTGCAGCGGAACGCCGTTGTACCGATGGAACCGCCGCGCCCGCAGCCGGACGTCGTTTAGAACGACATAGCCCTCCGGCAGTCTCTTAAGCTGCTCGATGACGGCCAGCTCGGCCCGCGCACCGGCCAGCCCGGGCGAATTCTGCAGTTGATCAAGCCGGGCGATATTGCCGTTGAGCGCCTCGATATAAGCGGCCTTGTCCCGGCCGGCGCGCCAGATATCCAGCCGGCAGCCGGCGATAAGGAACCAGTTGGGAATGGCCCGGAAAAAGCCCTGCTCC
>JAVVFK010000264.1:0-2912 GCA_032251015.1 Elusimicrobiales bacterium | reverse complement strand
GTCCTTGCCGCGGGCGGGCATAATTGCTAAATTAATGCGCGATGATCCACACCCTCCTCTTTTCCTTATTAGAGCACGAAGCCCTCGCGCCGCAGGTTGATCAGCAGTTCCCCGGTCACTTCCCGGTCGCCCCGGTTCACGCCGCCCTCGGCCGCCACGTCGGCGTTCTTTATAAGGATGACCCCGCCGGGCGTCTTGGGGACCAGGCGGAAGGTGTTGCGCGTGGAAGTGACCGCGTTGGAGACCACGTCCTTGATCTCGTAGTTGCGGTTGAACGAATTGTAAGCGGCGGTCCATTGCACGTTCGCCGGGCCTTCCGCGGTCCTGCCCAGCCGGGAATCCTCTATCGTGAAGGGAGTGTTGCAGATGAAGCTGAAGGAGCGTACGGTGGAGGGAACGCCGTTCTCGTCGGCGAAAAGGGCTATGTCGGCCTCCTCGCCCTTCTCCAGCTTGACGGGCTTCGTGTGCACCGGCCAGGCCATCCTGGTCCAGTAGAGCAGGTTCCGGTGGTCGCCTTTGGCCCGCTTCGACAACTTCTCCCTCCTCTTCGCGAAGAATTCTTCGCGCGGGTCTATCTCGGAAAGCGTATAGTAGGTCTGCCAGGCCGGCACGTAATAGTCGACCTTCTCGTATATGCGGGCCAGGTCTATCGCCGCTTGCAGGTTCTTGGGGTCGTAGAGCAGGGCTTCTTTAAGGAAGGTGACCGAGTGCTGTCTTTTCTTGAGCAGCTCGAAGTTTCGGCTTATGCGCACGGCCGCCGGGACCAGCAGGTACGGGTAGGACTGGTAGATGCCGCGGTAGAGATCGATGGCCTCTGCCGGACCCTTCAGGCCTTCCTCCGCCATGGCCAGCGCGAAGCGGGTCTGCGCCAGCAGGTCCCGGTCGGCGGTGAGCGTCAGCGTCCGTTCGAAGGCTTTGCGGGCTTCGGCGTGCTCTTCCAGCGCCAGCAGGTCCCAGCCTTTCTCGTACCAGGCGTGGGGATCCTCCGCCGAAGATATGCCGGCGCGGTCCAGCCACGCCAGCCCTTCCTGCGGTCTGCCGGCCTCGGCCAGCAGGACCGCCGCGTCGCGCATCGCGGCCGAAGCCAGCGGAGTGCCCGATGACATGAAGGCCGCGTATTTGAACCCCTCTATGGCGTCGTCCGGCCGGCCGTCCAGCCAGGAGCGCACGGCTCCCCGGTAGACCGACTCGGGGCTTTCCATGCCCGCGCGGGGCTCGGCCCCGGCTGACGGCGCCGCTATTAATAAGGAAAAGAGGAGGGTGTGGATCATCGCGCATTAATTTAGCAATTATGCCCGCCCGCGGCAAGGACGGCGCCCGGGTGTTTTGCAATCCAAAAGTTTTTTATGTAAAATAAATGCATCGGGCCATTAGCTCAACGGTAGAGCAGACGCCTCTTAAGCGTAAGGTTACAGGTTCGAATCCCGTATGGCCCAAAAATATAGCAGGCGCCGTCCCGATGCCGGCGCGACAGGGAAAAAAGCGAAACCGCAGCCGAAAAAACCCCGTTCGTAAAACGGGGTTTTTATCTGCCGGAGACACGCCGCCGTCGTAAAGGATTCCGGAGCCAGAGTGGTGGAATGGCAGACACGCACGGCTTAGGACCGTGTGCCGAAAGGCGTGGAGGTTCGAGTCCTCTCTCTGGCATACCGCTCTAATCGATAACCCCAGGAGGAAAAATGCCCGTCACTCTCTCTTACGGAGACAAGATAAAGAAAATTAAGGCCGAAGGCTGCGTGCACGTTTACGCCGTCGATTCCGGCAAGGACGTGCTCACCGAGGCGCAGGAACAGGCGCTGGTCCGTCTGCAGGCCGTGGTGACGCTGCCCGGCTTCCGCCAGGGCAAGGTGCCGCTGGCCATGATAAAGGAACAGTTCCCTTCCATGGTCCGCGACGAGGCCCTCGATATACTCGCCAAGGCCGCGCTGCCCGAGATCATCAAGGCCGAGAGCGCCGCGCCCGTGGTCACGCCGCTGATGACCAACGTGAAATACGACGCCGCCAAGACCGCCTACTTCGAGGTGCAGCTCGAGTGCAGCCCCAAGCTGGAGCCCAAGAACTACGAGAAGATCAAGGCCGTGCGGCGCGTCAAGAAGATCGCCGATGCCGAAGTTGATAAGTACATCGACCAGCTGCGCGAGTACAACGCCTACCTCAAGCCCGTCGACGACGCCCCTATAGCCGCGACCCATTTCGTCGTGGTGGATTACGAGACCTGGGAGAACGGCGAGAAGGTCGCCGACGGCGACGTGAAGGGAGAGATAGTGGATATGTCCGCTCCGCAGACCGTCGCGGGCCTGGCCGAGAAACTGCTCGGCGCCAAAAAGGGCGACGTCGTCGAGTTCGATTCCGAGTTCGGCGGCCGCAAGCTTAAGTTCAAGGCCCGCGTGCAGGACGTCAAGGAGAAGGTCGTCCCCGCCATCGACGAGGCCTTCCTGGGCCAGGCCGGCGTGAAGACCGCCGAGGAACTCAAGGAGAACGTCCGCAAACTGCTCGAGCGCGGCGAGACCGAGCGCACCGAGAAGGACCTGCTCGCCCAGATCGAGGACCACCTTATCAAGCACAACCCGATGTCCCTCCCCCCCACTCTGGTCAAGGAGGAGTCCAAGGAACTGATGGAGGTCCTCAAGCGCCGCATGCAGGGCGACGAGAACTTCAGCGAGGAAGCCTTTGCCGAGCGCGTGACCCCGATAGCCGAGCGCAACCTGCGGCTCACCTACCTGCTCCACAACATCGCCCGCAAGGAGAAGATAGATGCCACCGACGCGGACGTGGACGCCGAGCTGCAGAAGGCGCTGGCCAGGCTGACCAGCGAAGAGGAGAAGAACAAGGCCCGCGAGCTGTTCGACCGCAGGAAGGATTACATACGGGCCTCGCTGGTGGAAAACAAGACCATGGATTTCATAAAATCC
>JAVVFK010000263.1:0-2922 GCA_032251015.1 Elusimicrobiales bacterium | reverse complement strand
CTGGAGAGCCCTTCGAGTACCGCCGCGGCGTTGGACGAACCGCCGCCCAGCCCCGCGCCGCTGGGAATAAGCTTGACCAACACGATATCCAGCGCGGGCGCCAGGCGGAAGGCGCGGTAAAATGCGTCGGCGGCGCGCCAGGCCAGGTTCTTTTCCGGCGGGACAGGGATAAAATTGGACTTATTCACTACGGTGAGCCTTATGCCGGGTTTCCCGGACAGGCGCAGGGTCAGGCGGTCGGCCAGGCTTATCCTGGCGAAAAGAGTGAGCAGGTCGTGGTAGCCGTCCGGCCTCTTCCCGGTTACTTCCAGGAAGAGGTTGATCTTGGCGCGGGAAACCAGGCGGACGCTTTTCATTCCGTCGAGGCGGCCGGGAAAAAGAGAGGATTCTCGCCCGGGATATTCACCTGCCGCTGGTCCACGCGCAGCTTGATCCTGGCCGAGGGGACCTTTATCTCTATCTCGCCCGGCACCCAGTACCCCTTGCGAGCGAAATACTTCCCGAACGAAAATTTAACATCCCCGCCGGTATCGAGAGACTTAAGCCTGGCGCCGGTCTCGTCGAGCACGGCCTTCTTCCTGCCGGCCTTCAGCGCGGAGGAGCGCCGGCCGCGGTCGAAGACCAGGCCGGGTTCGGAAAAGAAAGCGCCCGAGTAGATATCCCTCATTTCCGCGGCCAGCACGGGCGCCCAGTATGCGAAACCCTCCCGGACCTTGCCCTCCAGCGCGGCGGGCTCGTCCATCTCGACGGCGCCGCCCCGGGCCCGGACTTTCCAGAGCGGCGTCATCATTGGGCCGGCCAGGGTGAAAGTGAACTCGCCGGGGGCCGAGTAGTTCATGACGCCGTCGAATTTGACGTTCCGCCCGAAAGCGGATATCTCCAGCGTGCAGAACGACGCGTAACCCCGGTCCGACGGCAGGAACCGGGCCATGGCGGCGGCGAGAAGCGGGCCGGCCTCCGCCGGCGGCATCTTCTCCAGTTCGTCGAACATCCTGCCGCGCACGGCGGCGGCGCGGCCGGGGTCGGTTTCCAGCTGCAGGGCGACCGTCCACGCGTACACGGCCTCCCGGGTCCGTCCCAAGGACGAGTAGGCGTCGCCGAGATGCGCGCGGATCACGGGGTCGGTCGCTATCAGGCGGGATGCCTCCAGCAGTTTTTCCAGGGCCTCGGCATGGAGTCCCTTCCGGTAAAGGACCCAGCCCAGCGAATCCACATAGGCGCCGTTGCCGGGTTCGAGCTCCACCGCGCGGCGGATGAAACTCTCCGCCTCGTCGAGTTTGAGCCCCCTGTCGGCCAGCGAATACCCGAGATAGTTAAGAACCACCGCGTTGTCGGGTTCGGAAGAGAGTATTATCCTGAACTGCTCCTCCGCGTCGGCGATATTCCCCTCTCTTTCGGACACTATGGCGTACTGCATCCGGGCCTCGCGGTAACCGGGCGAGGAAGCGATCACCTTTCGCATGAGTTCCAGCGCCCGCTTCGTCTTGCCGGTATCGTCCAGACCCAGCGCCAGGAAATAGGCTATTTCGGCGTTGCCGGGCCACTTGTCATGCGCCTCTTCGAGGAGCTTCACCGCTTTGCCGGACTCCCCCGCCTGACTGTAATAATAGGCCAGCCGCATCACCAGTCCCGGGTTCTCTTTAAGACCGGCGGAACGCTCCATGTAGGTTATGGCCGAAGCGTAGTTGTCGCGCTGCTCGGCTATCAGGGAGAGCCAGAAGTTGGAGTCCGGATCGGAAGGTTCCAGGGCGTTGGCCTTGAGGAAATATTTTTCGGCGCGCGCCAGGTCGCCGATACCCGGGCCGGCCAGCAGCGCGCCGAGGTGGTTGAGCAGTTCCCGGTTGGAGGGGTCCAGGTCGGCCAGTTCCTCGTACTGCGCCACCGCGGCCGCGGTGTCGCCGCTGACCTCGTAATAGTTGGCCAGCGCGAAGCGCGGCTGGAGGTAATAGGAGTCCTCCGCTGCGGACTTCAGCATGTATTCCCTGGCCTGTTCGTTGCGGCCGCGCATGCTGTGCAGCGTGCCGATCTGGAAATAGGTCTCGGCCGCCGCGTCGGGCCGCAGTTCGGCGTAACGCAGCAGGTATTTTATGCTGGCGTCGGGATCGCGCGTGCTGTTGGCGCCGGCCAGCTGGTAGACGGCCTCGCCGTTCTCCGGTTCCAGCTCTACGGCTTTAGTGAAGGCCTTTATGGCGCCGTCTATGTCGTTCTTCGCCCAGCGCACGTTGCCGTAAAGTATCCAGTTCTCCGCCGACTCCGGGTCGGTCTTCACTATATGATCGGCCCAGGCTTCGGCCTCGGCCACGCGCCCGATATGCAGCGCCAGGTTGAGCGCCTGCCGGCGTACATATACCGACTGCGGGTCCAGCAGCATCGCGGCTTTGTACTCGTTGAGCGCCTCGTCGTATTCGCCCTTGCGTTCGCGCGACACCCCGGTCATGAAATGCAGGTAGGCCGATTTGTCGGCGGCGGCCGAGGCCGGCGCGGCAAGCAGCATAAGAACGAGCGTCAGGTTCCTCATGTCTTCCCCCCGGAAGGGAGCGCTTTTCTCATCAGCAGCGCGTCCTCCGTGTTATTGTAGAACTTGGGCCGGCGGCCTTCAACCCTGAAGCCCTCGGCGGCGTAAAGGGCCCTGGCCGGCGCGTTTTTCTCACCCACCTCCAGCGTGATGGAGGTGCAGGCGCTCTTGCGCGCGTATTCCGCGCATTTGCCTATCAGAGCGCGGGCGGCGCCGCGGCGCAGGAAAGCGGCCGAGACGGCCAGCGAATTTATCTGGGCCTCGGGCCGCACTATCCAGAAATTTACGAACCCGGCCGGCTCGCCGTCCAGCTCGGCGACCAGCGTCACCGACGACGGTTTGGCCAGTTCCTCGCGCAGGCCCTTCTCCCCCCAGGCCGGGTAGCCCGGCCAGGCGGCCTCGATGGC
>JAVVFK010000262.1:0-2925 GCA_032251015.1 Elusimicrobiales bacterium | reverse complement strand
ATTTCGATAATTCCGCGATGGGGGCGGGCATAGTCTTCGCCGGGATGGAGCCGAACCAGTCCTTCGATCTGACCATAGTGGACCTGGCCGGCCAGCTGGTCTTCCAGAAATCTGCTTCGGCGGACGCCTCGGGGCGGTATCTCTGGGATACGAACACGGTTTCCGGCGGCGAGGCCGCCAGCGGGGTCTACCTTTATTTCCTCACGGGCAGCGGGGAACCGAGAAAAGGGAAACTGGCGATAATCCGCTGATCTTATGACAAGTCTCCGCCCGAAGACCCTGCTTCTGCTCCTGCCCGCGCTCCTATGCCCGGCGGCGGCGCATGCGGCGGGCACTTCCTCGGCCGCTTTTCTGCGTATAGGGTGGGGAGCGCGGCCGGCCGCCATGGGCGAGGCTTTCACCGCCGTCGCGGACGACGCGGACGCGCTTTACTGGAACCCGGCGGGCCTTAGCTACGTCGCCAGGCTGGAACAGACATTCGGACACAACAGCTGGCTTGACGGCGTCGGGATGCAGCACGCGTCCTTCGCCCTGCGCAGGAGCACCAGGGTGGTGGTCGGCGCGGCCGCGGCCATTCTCGGCACCGGAGACATAGAACGGGGGAACAAGTACGGCTATACCGAAGGGTATTACAGCGCCAGCGACACCGCGCTTATCGCCTCCTACTCCAGGCGTCTAAGCCCTAAACTGGCGCTCGGCGGAAATCTCAAGTTCATAAAGGAACGCGTCGAAGACGCCTCGGCCCAGGCTTTCGCTATGGACGCCGGGACGGTCTACGAATACTCCGGGAGGATAAAACTCGGGGCTTCCCTCAAGAACCTTGGTACCGGAATGGCCCTCGGGGAGACCTCGGCCCCGCTCCCCCTGGGACTGCGCGCGGGGGCCGCCTTTCAGTACAGCAAAGCCCTGTTGCTCGCCTCTGATTTACATTTACCACTTGACGATACGCCCAGCCTGCATTTTGGGGGGGAATACCTTTATCCCTCCGCCGTTAAGGGCGTGAGGCTGATCCTCCGGGCTGGACTAAAAACCGCTTCCATGGGACATCTGGGCGCGATGTCGGCCGTATCACTGGGATTCGGCGCGGAAACCGGCACGGCGGGACTGGATTACGCTCTCAGCCCCTACGGAGACCTGGGCATGACCCACCGCATCAGCCTCAAATTAAAATTCGACGCGCTATCGGCCGGGACCGGGGAGATAACGGTCGTAAGGGACGGCAAGGAAGTGAAGAAGGGCGCGGCCGAACTCTACGCGGAAGCCATGCAATGGTTCGAGGCGAAGGTTTCCGAAGGAAAAATGGACAGGGCCGAAAGGGCGCTGATACTCGGCCGCATAATAGAAAAGTTCTCCGCGCTCGGGGTGGACGTCTCGCTGGCCAGGCAGAAACTTGGAGGAAAAAGTGCTCCCGGGCCTTAGGCGGAGCGCGGCGCTGGCAGTCCTGCTGCTTTCGCCTTCCTTCTCACCGGCCGCGCCGCGCGGCGCCCTGCCCCGGGGAGAGCGGGACTTCCTGTCCGGCCGTCTGGACAACGCGATAGCCTTCTATTCGGGCGCCGTAAAGACGGACCCCGGCGATTCAAGAGCGAAAGAGATTCTGGGACATTGCCTCGTCATAAAAGGCAAAGCCCTTCTCCGTGAAACACGGTACGCCGAGGCCGGCGACGTCCTGGACCGGGCACGCCGGATATTCCCGGAAAACGGGAAAATCTCCGCCCTTTCCCTGCTGGCCGAACTGGAAGAATACGCGCCGACTCCGTCAAAACCGATTTCTCCCGAAACGCTGGACGCCTCCGGGGAGACCGGCGCCGTTTTCGAATGTCTTTTCGGCGACGGACCGTGCGCCAAGGGCGGTAATTACGCCGTGCACATCGTGCGGAAAGGCGAAACCATGGCGGAGATAGCCATCAGGTACTACGACGATTACAGGCTATGGGAGAAGATATGGGGCGCCAACCCCCATCTCTCCAACCCGCACCGGCTCGAAAAAGGAATGAGGTTGCTTATCCCACTGGGAAAGTGAGGGACCCGGTCAATATTAAGTTAATTTTTCCGCAACACGATCTACACCGTTTAGCCGCATAATATAAGCGGAGTCAACAGCGATGCCTAACCTGGTCTACCCCGTAATATTCGTGGCGATAACCGCACTTTCCGTGGCCGTGGTCTGTTGCGCGGCCCTCTGGCTGATGGCGCCCTACCTGATGCGGCGGGCCGGTCTGCGCGGGCCGGCGGACGAACTCATCTCGGCACCCCGGGAATTCCCCGGGAAAAAAGATATCCTCTCCGATTTTACGCCAGGCCAGGCCACCGCCATAGCCTCCATGCTCGCGAACGAAACCGCGGCCGACATAGCGCTGGTCGTCTCGCATATGCGGCGTGAAACGGGGCTGGAACTGCTGAAAGCCCTCCCCGCCGGCCAGCGCGCGGCGGCGCTGCTTAACCTCGCCGCGCCGCAGGCGGCGGACCCGAAACTGCTCCGTGCCCTGAAGAGGGAGATAGAGGACCGCCTGTACGCCGCGCCGGACGGGAACCCGTCCAAGGCGGCGGAATACCTGTCGGCCATGCCTTACAGGGAACGCAAGGACACCGTCTCCGAGATCCTGGCGCTGGACGCGGGACACGGCGCGGAGATACGCGCGGGAGTTATCATGGAGGAGGACCTCCTGAACATGTCCGACGACGCTTTTTCAGGTCTGGCCTCGGTCACGGCGCCGGAAGACGTCGCGCCTCTCCTGCCGGACCTGCCGGAAGCGATACGCTCCAGGATAGAGGCCGCCTACACCGGCAGATCGGCGAAGACCCTTAAAAAAAAGACCGCCGCGGCGTCCGGAAAAGGCCGTGACGCGTCGCTCGACGAATTCATACGTATGGTAGAGAAGTTTTCGGCCCAGGGTCTCATCCCGAAACCCAAACCCAAGGTCAAGC
>JAVVFK010000261.1:0-2926 GCA_032251015.1 Elusimicrobiales bacterium | reverse complement strand
GTGACGGGGGAGAGCTATCTCCAGCATGCCGAGCACTATAACCGCATCATCATGGCCGCTCAGGCGCAGACTCCTCCAGGGCAGCAGGCGGGCGATCAGGCCAATGGCGGCGGCGGCCGCGGCAGGCAGGGTCACCGAGGGGTCCGGCGGCTGGGTATCGTAATAGATCTGCACGGTCACAGGCGAAAGCTCCTGGACGTCGGAGAAATTGGTGCCGACCGAACGCAGCGTATAGGAAGAGTTATGGGTCAGGACCGGCAGGTTCCAGTCGTACGACCAGTTGCCGGCCGTATGGGATAGCCCTGCGGTGGAAACGGCCGTACCCTGCCAGGCCTGCGAGGCGAAGTTCCAGTAGTAGTTATCGGAGAGGCGGCGTATCTCGAGCGCCAGTGACTTGGCGTCTGAGTTGGCGGTGCCGCTGATCACAGTCAGCGCCTTCTGGTAGCGCAGATTGCCGGGAACGGCTATGCGGGTGACGGCCGGCGGCGGGGTGAATTTGAAGCGCCGGCTGCCGAAGGAGGACTCGCCGTTGTCCGCGACGTCCGCCGCGCTGGAATTTATCACATAGAAGCACTGCGGTTTGAAGACCACGCCGGCGGAGGCGAAGGTCCAACCCTTGGAGAAGCCGTCGTAGGAATCGACCGGCAGCCAGACGGAGCCGGCCTGCCAGGAAGAGCCGTTCCAGTACTGGCCGTTGTTGGCGGGGGCCACGCAGTCCGACTGCGCGGTATCCTGCTGTATGCGCAGCCGCACGCTCCTGACGCCGGAGGTCGCGTCGTCGGCCGTGCCGGATATGGCGGCCAGCGTCTGCAGGCTGCCGTCCTCCACCGCGGGAATGGAGACCTTGGAATCCGGCTCCTGAATGTCCAGCGTGAAGGTGGAGCGGTTGAGATGGAAGGCGGCGTAGTTGCCGGCCCGGTCCGTCGCCTTCAGCCGCAGCGCGAAGGTGGCGCTGGAGCGGCCGACCGCCCAGGAATTGGCCGCCAGCGGGTTAGCGACCGGCAGGGCCGTCCTCGACCAGCCTGCTGAGGGCGCGGTCACGCTGGAGACATAGCCGGGCTGCCAGGCCAGCGTGTTAAAGTTCCAGTACTGCACGGGCGAGCGGTCTATGTCGATGAGCTCGTACTCGATGGAGACCAGCCCGCCGGCCAGGCCGCCGGGGCCGGCCGGGTCGGAGGCCGTACCGTACACCGAGGGCATGACGCTGAAGAATCCCTGGTGGGCGGGGCTCGAGATATGCACCAGAGGGGTGGAGAAGTCGATCACGAACGTGGAAGTGGCGTAGGCCACCTCGAGGTTAGGCCCGCCGTTGACCGGCTGGGTATTATCCCTGGCCTCGGACTGTATCTCGAAGCGGTAACCGTCGCCGGTATTGGCGCCGGTGAAAGCGGACCCGGGGATGCTCTTCGTCCAGGGATCGAGCGCGGCGTCCACGGTCTGGAACAGCCAGTTAGCCTGGTTGGTCGACCAGCTGTCGAAGGTCCAGTTATAGTACTCCCGGGTATCGACGGAGTTGAGCCTCGACACGCGCACCCGGACATTGTTCAGTCCCGAGGGCACGCCGCTGCTCCAGTCGCTGGCGGTGCCATCTATTGCGGATATCGTGGCGTTGAGATACGTCCCGCTGGACGGCGCGGTCACCTTGGAAGTGGGGACGATCGGGTCTATGGTGAAAGTGACATTAGGATTCGACGGAGCCGGGTCGGGCCTTGATATATTGCCGGTGACGTCCTTGGCCCTGACGTAAATGCGGAACTGAAGGGCCGCGTTCTCCCCGAACAGGTTATTGAAATCGGAGTCGAGGTTGGCGTCGGCGTAGCTCCAGTTCCCCCCGCCGAACGATGTGGCGTTCTTCCAGTGATTGACGGGGTTGAAGGCTCCGTCCCAACTGGCCCCGTTCCAGTAGTTAAGGTCGGAAACGCGCTGCACTACCAGCTGCACGCCGTCGACGGGGTTCAGAGCGGACACCTCCTCCAGGACCCCGCCTGAGATTACAGGGAGGGCCGTGTAGGCGAAATTGCCGGGCATAGTGACCGTCGCGGTCGGGGCCGAGGCGTCGTAGCAGAAAGAGGCCTGGACGTAGTTCTCCAGGTTGAGAGAACGGTCCATCGCCCGGACGCGCACCGTGTAAGTGCTCTTCTCCGTCAGTGCGGACGGCCAGGTATCCGGCGCGCGAGGGTAGGACCAGTCCGCGGTCTGTATTATATCCCCGAGGAGCCCGTCCGAGATAAAATCGTCTTCGGTGAAGACGGCTTTGCGCCAGTTGCCGGGACCGCCCCAGCCGGAACCGGAGTAAGTATTTCCCGAAGGATCCACGATCTGGATCTCTACCCCGTCGGGCAGAAGACCGGAATAATCCTGCGTGAGGGTGTCGTTAACCCAGTCCAACGCCCTGCCGGAGAGTCCCGCTATCTGCGACGGGTTGCGGAAGCCGGAGGCCGCGAGCCCCGCTATGGACGACGAAGGCTTGTTGACGTCGTATATGAAGTCGCGTGTATAGGTGCCGGGGGGCACCGAGTTGCCGGCCGCGTCTAGACCCGTCAATTCGACCTGGAAGCGCTTGTTCTCCGGCCAGGCCGGCGACGAAAAGGTCCAGGGCAGCAGGGCGGTCACGGCCATCCAGGTGGAGTCCACCACGCTCCATTGCGAGCCGTCCCACTTGGGTTTGACCGCGCCGCTCTCGGAAATATTGGAGATCTGGGCCAGCAGCGGCGGCACGATCCCGGCCGGCGAATCGGCCGAATTTCCCCGCAGCGTGGTCATAACGCGCGCGGGGCCGTAGAAGGCATTGGCTCCCGCCATCGGGGTGGATATGGTGATGGTCGGGTAGTTGAAGTCCGATGTCACCGAAATGGCCGCGTAGGCCCCGGCGTTGCCGGCCAGGTCCTGGCCGGAGACGGAGAAACTGTAGACCTGGTTATTGGTG
>JAVVFK010000260.1:0-2955 GCA_032251015.1 Elusimicrobiales bacterium | reverse complement strand
AATAGAGGCTCTCGAAACGGCGCTGCGCGCGGCCCTCCCGGGCGGCTTCCATTTCGCTTACAATCACCGCGGAAAGAAGCCGTCGGAGTCTTTCGACAAGTGGCATAAACCCTCCCCGGAGTCTTTAAAGGAATTCACCTGTTCCGAGGCGGGAGTGAAATACCTGGTCACGGCGAGGCACCGCGGCATCGACCCCTGGCTTTTCCTCGATCTGCGCGCGGGCAGACGGCTGCTGCGCGCCGCGTCGGAAGGACGCAGCGTGCTCAATCTCTTCGCCTACACCTGCGGCGCCGGCGTCTGCGCCGCCGCCGGCGGGGCGGCCGAGGTGTGGAACGTGGATTTCGCCGGCTCCAGCCTGGAAGTCGGCCGCCGCAACGCCGCGCTAAACGGTATCCCGGAAGAAAAGTTCAGGACCGTGCAGGAGGACTGCCTGACCGTGGTCCGCCAACTGGCCGGCCTGGACGTGCGCGGCCGCTTCGGCAAGAAGCGCAGGTACGAGAGGATGGAGCCCCGCCGGTTCGACCTGATCTTCCTGGACCCGCCGGCCTGGGCCAAGGGGCCGCTGGCAGCCGTTGACGTGGCCCGGGACTACCCTTCCATGTTCAAGCCCGCCGTCCTGGCGCTGAAACCGGGAGGAACGGTCATAGCCACGAATCACGTCGCGTCGGTCGATTTCGGGGAATGGGCGGATTCTCTCGAACGCTGCGCGGACAAGGCGGGACGCCCGCTGAAGAAGCTCGAGCGCGCCGAACCCGACGGGGACTTCCCTTCCTTCGATGGAAAACCGCCGCTCAAGATCGCCGTCTGCGGGATCTGAGGCCGCGCTCCCTACAGCGCCAGTTCGTACAGATAAAGCAGCGGGAAGAACAGAAGGGTGGACAGGACTATCGCCTGGGCCACCAGGTCGGCGTCGAAATCGAATTCCCTGGCCACCACGTAGTTAAGCACCGCGACCGGCATGGTCATCTGCAGGAAGACCGCCGAGGAGATCTCTCCCGAAAAGCCCAGGACGCGGGCCGCCGCCAGGTAAACGGCCGGAAGGACCAGCAACTTCACGCCGCTTACCGCCGAAAGACGGAGAAGGTTGCCCGCGACTCTCTTGCCGTAAAGGCTTATCCCTATAGTGAAAAGCGAGAGCGGCATAGTGGTCCTCCCTATGTCCGACATCACGCCTTCTGCCAGTTCCGGCAGCCGCCAGCCCGAAGCGGCCAGCGCCAGCCCGGCCAGCGACGACCAGAGCACGATATTGCGAGCGAGCGTCCGGAGAAGACGCGAGGGAGGGCAGCCGCCTTCGCCGCAGATCGTGCTCATCAGGGCGAAGCCCAGCGTGAAGACCGTCACGTTGTGCAGCGAGGAGATTATGGCGGCGTGGCCTATAAGGTGCTCGCCCAGGCGCAGCGAGACGACGGGAAAACCGAGATATACCGTGTTGCCCATGACCGAGACTATGAGCAGGAGACGGGCGAAGCGCCAGTCGAGGCCGAAGAGCCGCCAGGCCGTCCACACCCCGGCCATGCACGCGGCCAGCGGCAGCAGGTTGGCCAGCAGGAAGTCCCAGCCCAGGCCCGACAGGGGGGTGGAACCTATCTTCACGATTATAAGGCAGGGCAGCGCCAGGTAGTAGAGATACTGGTTGAAGGCCTTTTCGGCGTCCTCGCCGACGACTCCGAAGCGGCGGAACAGCCAGCCGGCGCCGATGATCAGGGCGAGATTGGCGACTATCTCCGTCATCTCACCCCATGAAATAGAGGACCAGCACCTGGGCCGAGATCACGCGCAGTATCATTACCAGCGGGTAGACCGTCGCGTAGGACATGGCCGAGCGGTTGGAGGGCGCCATCGAGTTGGCGAAGGCCAGGGCGGGGGGGTCGGTCATGGACCCGGCCAGAGCGCCGCAGAGCGAGAGGTAGTTGACTCCCAGCCGGGCCTTCGCGAAGAGCCCGACGGCGATGAGCGGCAGCGTGGTTATCAGAAAGGCGAAGAGGACTATGTAGACGCCGCCGCCGTGCAGCAGCGTCTCGAAGAAGGTCCCGCCGGCCTTGAGGCCCACGCAGGCCAGGAACAGGACTATCCCCAGCTCGCGCAGCATCAGGTTGCCCGCCGGCGGCAGGTACCAGTTGAGCGGCCCTATATGCTGAACGTAGCTCAGGATTATCGCCATTATAAGCGGGCCCCCGGCCAGGCCCAGCTTGACCGGGGCGCTGAGCCCCGGCACCGCTATCGGGATGGAACCGAGGAAAACGCCGGCGGCTATGCCTATGAAAGCAGGTATCAGCTGCGGATGATTGAGGTCCTTGACGGAGTTGCCCAGGAAAGAGGCGGCCTTAGCCACGGAACTCTCCTCGCCCACAAGGACCAGGTTGTCGGCGAACTGCAGCGTGTAGGAGTCGGAAACGAGGAACTCCACGTCCGCGCGGGACACCCGCGTGGCGGCCACGTCGTACTGCGCCTCCAGGTTCGCCTCTTGCAGCGTCTTGCCTATCACGTCCCTGCGCGTCACGATGACGCGCGAATGTATTATGCGGCTGGGCATCTTCTTGAGGTCCAGGTCGCTCTTCGACCCCACCACCAGCATGAACTTGCGGACGTTCTCCGGCCTGCCCACCGCCAGCAGCGTGTCCCCGGTCCGGACCACGCTGTCGTCGTGCGCCACGGCGATGACGCCGTCGCGGCAGACGCGGGAGACCACCACGCCTATCTCGTCGATGGCCGGGATGTCCTGTATCTTCAGCCCGTCGATGTTGCGGTTCTCCACCTTTACGCTTAGGTTGGCGATCTCGGAAGCGGCCTTATGCTCGTCCGGGGCGTTCATATCGGCCGCGGCCTGCCGGCGGAAGACCGCCCGCAGCAGCAGCATGGTGAGGATTATCCCCATTATCGCGCCCGGGTAAGCCAGCGCATAGCCCACGGAAACGCTGTTGACGGCTTCCGGCTTTATGGCCTCCAGCGTCTGCT
>JAVVFK010000025.1:0-17999 GCA_032251015.1 Elusimicrobiales bacterium | reverse complement strand
CGCCCCGAGGACTATGTAGGAAAGCTGGCTGACCGTGGAATAGGCCAGCCGCAGCTTGAGATTATCCTGCTTCAGCGCCATCACCGACGCCGCGATTATGGTGAAAGAGGCGGCCCAGGCCAGCGGCTCGCCGAAGCCCAAGGCGGCCAGCGTGCCGGTGCCGAAGACGTGGAGAACCACCTTCAGCACCAGGAAGACGCCGGCCTTTACCACCGCGACGGCGTGCAGCAGCGCGCTGACGGGCGTCGGGGCGACCATGGCGGCCGGCAGCCAGGAGTGGAGCGGCATTATGGCGGCCTTGGCCGTGCCCGCGATGAAAAGAAAGAAGACCGTTCCCAGCAGCGCCTTGTGCCCCGGTCCCAGCGCGCCCAATATCCCGCCGGGCACGAAGTCCAGCGTGCCGGCCGCGTCGTAGGTTATCAGTATCGCGGCCAGCATGAAAGTGACCGAGGTCCCCAGCAGGTAGGCCAGGTATATCCGCCCGCCCTCTATCGCCTCTTTGGTCTGCTTGTGGGCCACCAGCGGGAAAGTGGCCAGCGTTATCAGTTCGTAGAAGAGGAACGCCGTCAGGAGATTGGCCGAGAAGGCCAGGCCCGCCGCCGCCGAGAGCGTGAAGGCGAAGAAGGCGAAGAAGCGCGTCTGTCTTTCTTCCCCGACCTTGCGCACATAGCCGGCGGAATATATGGAAGTGAGTATCCAGAGGAATGAGGCCATCACGGCGAAGACCATGCCCAGCGCGTCGGCTTTCAGTTTCAGCTCCAGGCCCGGGAAGACCTCCAGGGCGGGCGTAGCCAGCGAAACGCCGGAGAGCACCGCCGGCAGCATGGAGATTATTATCGCGAACTTGGCCGCGGCGCCGGCCAGCGTGAAGGATTCGCGCAGCAGCGGCCTGCGCCCGGACAGCGAGACCAGCAGGCCCGCGGCCAGCGAGGCCAGCACGGCGTAGAGAGGTTTGAAGGAAAGGATCTCGTTCATCTTCCCAGGAGCTCCGCCGCGGCCCGGGCCGCACCGACGGCCGGCGTATGCGCGGCCAGGCCCAGAATGGTCCCCAGCGCGGCCAGCGTCAGCGCCGGCGCCAGCGCCCAACGGGGAGCGCCGCCTTCGTCGTTCTTATGGCCGGCCTGCGGCACCGCGCCGAAATAAGCGGGCTCTATGACCCGCCAGAAATATACGGCCGTCAGCAGCGAGCCGCCCAGTATCACCGGCACCACCGCCCAGTAGCCCGCCTCGACGGCGCCGAGGCCGATATGCCATTTGCTGACAAATCCCAGCGTGGGGGGGATTCCGGTCATGGAAAGGGCGGCCGCGGTGAAGGCGGCCATCGTCAGGGGCATGCGCCGCCCGGCGCCGCGCAGGTCCGCCACCTTCTCCGCCCCCGTCGAGATCAGCATCAGCCCGGCGCACATGAACAGGCAGGCTTTCATCAGCGCGTGGTTCACCATGTGCAGCAGGCTGCCCGTCAGCGAGTAATGCGAGGCGATGGCTAAACCCAGGATGATATAGCCTATCTGGCTGACGCTGGAATAGGCCAGCATGCGCTTGATGTCCTTCTGGGCTATGGCCATCGCGGCGCCGTAGAATATGGCGGCCGAGGAGAGAACTATCAGTATCGCCTTCATCGGTACCACGGAGGCGTTGAACTCAGGCTTGAACACCGTGAAGATGACCCGCATCATCGCGTAGATGCCCACCTTGGTGCCGGTGGCGGCCATCAGCGCGCTGACGGGCGAGGGCGCGTAGGTATAGGCGTCGGGCAGCCAGATGTGCAGCGGGAAAAGGGCCGTCTTTATGCTGAAGCCCACTATCAGGAAGGCGAAGGCGGTCAGCACGGTCTTCGTGTGATAGATGTGCGGCAGTCGCTCGCGCAGGTCGGCTATGTTGAGGGTGCCCGAGGCCATGTAAAGGTAGCCGATGCCCAGCAGTATGAACGTGGCGGCTATCGTGCCGAGGATGAGGTAGTTGAAGCCGGCGACCAGCGCGTCGCGCCGGCGGCCCGAGGCTACCAGCGCGTAGCCGGCCAGCGACGCTATCTCGATGAAGACATAGAGGTTGAAGATGTCGCCGGTGATGACCATGCCGAAGAGGCCGGAGACGAAGAGCAGCGAGGCGGACTGGTAGTAGGGCAGCTTCTCCGCCGTGATCTCCTCGCGGGCGGCGGCGCCGGAATAGACGGCGGCGGCGAAAGCGACGAAGGCCACCAGCAGCAGCATTACGGCGGCGAGCGGGTCGACGGAGTACTCTATTCCCCAGGGCGGGGCCCAGCCGCCGAAATGGTAGGTCACGCGGCCGAGCCGGAACACTTCATAGGCCAAAGCCGATGCCAGCGCCAGCGCCGCGGCGTTGGCCAGCAGCGAGACGGCCGCGCCCAGGCGGCGCAGGGGAGCGGGGGAGAACGGTATTATCACCGCGGCCAGCAGCGGTACTATGACGAGCAGGGCCGGGATGTGCTCCCGCAGCGGGGCGAGGAGGTCCGTCACAGGTTCTCTCTCCTGCTCTTGAGTATCCTGTCTTCCTCTATGCTGCCGTATTCTTTGTGGATGCGGGTGATCATGGCCAGCGCGACGGCGGTGGTGCTGACCGAGACAACTATGGCCGTCAGTATGAGGACGTGGGGGAGCGGATTGTCGTAGAGGACGGCCTTGTCCCAGAGTATCGGGGCGGTGCCGCCGCGCACTTTCGAGATGGATATATAGAACAGGAACACCGCCGTCTGGAAGATATTGACGCCGATGACCTTCTTGACCAGGTTGCCCTTGGCGATGATGGCGTAGAAGCCGATCATCATCAGGCTGATGTATATCCAGTAATTGTACTTTCCCGCTATGAGCTCAATCATCGCGGCTCCCGGCGGTCTTCATGAACAGCATCAGCATGGCGCCGGCCACCGCCAGCCCGACGCCTATCTCTATGCCGTAGATGCCCAGGTGATAGGCCGTCTTCGGGTCGGCGAAAGGCAGGGCCGGGTATTCCAGGAAAGCCCCGCCGCCCAGCATGCAGAGCAGTCCTATTCCCCCGTAGATCAGCACGCCGGAGGCGGCCAGCAGGCCGGAGAGGTTCTCGAAGCGGCGCTCCTCCTCCCTGTCCAGGCCGAAGACCATGGCCCGGAGTATCAGGCTGGCCGCGAAGATGGCGCCGCCCTGGAAGCCGCCGCCCGGGCCAAGGTCGCCGTGCGCTACCAGGTAGAGCGCGTATATCTGCATGAAGGGTATCAGCAGGGCGCTGACCGTGGCGGCGACGGGATTGTCCGCGGGGCGGCGGTTCATTTGCGCACTCCCCTGCCGAGTATGAGCGAGGCGCAGACCGCGGCCGCGAAGATCACGGTGGTCTCACCGAAGGTGTCGTAGCCGCGGTAGCCGGCCAGTATGGCGGTGACGAAGTTCACAAGGCCGGTTTCGGGCACCGAACCGGATATGTAGCGTGCCGCCACGTGGGCGTTGGCCGGCGAGGACGGGTCGTTGAAATCGGGCATGTCCAGCGTGCCGTAGACCAGGACCGCGCCGGTGAAGAGGACGGTCAGCAGGGGCAGCGCGCGGCGCATGGCGGAGACCCCGCCGACGGCATCGGCGGGGGACACCATGCGGCATGGTGTCCCAGTACCGTCTGACTCCTCGCGGCTGACCGTGCGCCCCAGCGCGGCTATCAGCAGTACCGTGACTATGCCGGCGCCGACGGCGGCCTCGGTCAGCGCCACGTCCACGGCGTTGAGCAGGGTCCAGGTGAGCGTCATGACCAGGCTGTAGGCGCAGAGCAGTATCACCGAAGAGAGCAGGTCGCGCGCCCGCACGGCGGCCGTAGCGCAGACCACCAGTATCAGGAGGAAAGCGAATTTAAGCTCCATCCTTCCCCTTTTCCTTCTTCCAGTGTCCGACCCCGGCGATATAGGCGGACTTGGCCAGCGCGTGGGTGGCGGTCGGAGAGGCGATCAGCATGAAGACGAGTATGATGAGGAGCTTCAGGCTGACCATGGTGAAGCCTTCCCATACCATGAGGCCGGAGAGGACGAAAGTGATGCCCAGCGTGTCGGATTTGCCGGCCGGGTGAATGCGCGAATAGAAATCCGGGAAGCGGAGCAGCCCGACCGAGGCTGAGAGCATCGTGAGGCAGCCCAGTGTCAGCAGTACCGCGGCCGCGGCGGTCCTTATCGTTCCCGGCTCGGTCATATGCGCAGGTCCCCGCGCTCCCTGTACCGCAGGAAGGCGATGGTGGCGATGAAATTTATCAGGGCGTAGACTATGGCGATGTCCAGGAAATGCGGCCTTTCGTAGATGAAGCCTATCAGGGCCAGGAGCGCGACGGTCTTGGTCCCCATCACGTTGACGGCCAGTATGCGGTCGTATATGCTGGGGCCGGTCAGCGCGCGGCTGAGCGCCAGCGCCGCGGCGAGTATCACGGCGAAGGCCGCGGCCTCAAACATCCGCGACTCCCTCGACCGCGAGCACCCGCCGCTGCATCTCGCCCGACCGCAGCGAGTCGGCCGCCTCCTCCGATACGGAGTGGACCACCAGCTCCTCCGGACCGGCGTCCAGCGTGACGGTGCCGGGTGTCAGGGTTATGGAATTGGCCAGCAGCGCCGTGCCGAGCGGGGTGCGGCAGGGGTTCTTTATCCTTATGACGCCGGGATCTATCGGGCGCGAAGGGTGCAGGACGCGGTAGGCCACGTCGAGGCTGGAGAGCACGATCTGCAGAAAAAGCCAGGGAAGGTAGGCCGCCAGCCGCAGCAGGAAGCCGGGGCCTGGCAGCCGCGTCCCGCCGCGCCCGATGGCGGCGACCAACAGGGCGGCGGCCGCGCCGGAGCCCAGGAGCAGGCCGGTGAACTGGCCCGAAAGGGCGAGCCAGAACAGGAACATGACGGCGGCGGTGTAGAGGAAGTTCATTTTTCTCAATTGTGCTACAATTAATTCCCGGACGGATATTCTATTCAATTTATCGGCGGGTGTAAAAAGTAATGCGGAAACTTAAGAGACCGGTGGGCCTTTTTCTCTGCGGCGGCGGCGCGCTGGGGGCCTGGCAGTCCGGCGCCCTTTCGCGGCTGACCGAGGCCGGGCTGGAGGCCGACGTGGTCGCCGGGTTCAGCATCGGGGCCCTCAACGGCGCCGCGTACTGCTTCGGCCGCACCGACGAGCTGGAGGATATCTGGGCCGGCATGCGGCCCGAGACGATACTCAAGGCCAGGCCCTCCTACCGGAGGATGCCGCTGGACCTCCATTCGGGTATGTCCGGCGGCGGCCCCCTGGCCCGCGCCGGCCGGAGGATGCAGGACCAGCTGGCCAAGTTCAGCCTCTTCTCGGCGGAACCGCTCTACGCGCTGGTGGAATCGTGGCTGGGCGGGAGGAACCTGCCTTTCGCCCGCAGGACGGCCTTCTACGTCATAAGCCACTGCGTCGAACGCAAACTGCCGCAGATCTTCCGTTTCGACGGAAAGGCCGGGGGGGCGAGGATCGCCTTCAACGACGCCCTGATCTCGAGCTGCGCCATCCCCTCGGTGTTCCCGCCGGTCGGCTGGTTCGACGAGGGCCGGAAATACCACCTCGTGGACGGCGGCGTGATAGGCCTGGCTACCATCAATCTCAACGTCCTGGAGGGCTGCCGGACCGTGATCATGCTGAGCAACTCCCGGGAGGAGGAGATGAACTTCCGCGGCCGGGGCTGGATGAGTTTCTTCGAGAACAAGGCCAGGCGGATGCTGGCGGTGCATTCGCAGAAGATCTACGAGTCCAAGGTTCTTATACGCTCCAACCCGGAGGTCCATCTGCTCAAGCCGCAGGAGGACCTGGGTATCGGCATACTGGAACTCGACGGCGCCAAGTGCCGCCGGGCCTTCGAGGTGGGGGAGAAGGCCGCCATGGATTTCATCGCGGGGCTGGAGGCGCGGGGATGATGGACCCGTATTCCCTCCAGGGCACGCTTCTGCTCGGCGGTTTCGGCGTGTTCATCGGGGTGCTCGGCTCCGCGCTGGGCATAGGCGGCGGGGTGTTCACGGTCCCGATGCTTGTGCTGGCGCTGGGCCTTCCTATGCACCAGGCCGTGGGCGTTTCGCTCGTGGCCATAGCCGCCGCTTCCAGCGCTGTAGCCTCCGTCAACGTGGAGCGCGGCCTGACCAACCTGCGCCTCGGCATAGTCTTCGAGACCACGATGGCGCTGGGTTCCGTGTTCTCGGCGCTCATCGCCAGCCGCCTGCCCCCCGGGGTCCTGCGGACGGTCTTCGCCCTCGCGCTCCTGCCGATCTCCTTCTCCATGTTCCTCAGGGGGCGCAAGGCCATGCGCGCCGGGACCCCCCCGGACCTGCTGCCGGCCGGACCGGCGTCCTCTTTCGATTCCGAATTCTTCGACCATTCCATGAACGGACGGAGGAGTTATTCCGTGAAGAACGTGATCCCGGCCTCGTTCCTCTCTTTCTTCGGAGGGGGCCTGAGCGGACTGCTGGGGCTGGGCGGAGGAGTGGTGCAGGTTCCCGTGATGACCATGCTCTGCGGCGTGCCTATGAAGGCCGCGGCCGCCACCAGCAATTTCATGATAGGCGTCTCCGCCGCGGCCAGCGCTTTCGTCTATTACCGCAGGGGACATATCCCGGCCGACATCTGCGGCGTCATAGTGGTGGGGGTGCTGATCGGTTCCTTCGCCGGCATGAGCCTGCTCTACAAAACCAGGTCCGAGAGACTGCAGATGGTGTTCGCGGCCGCGATGCTCGTAATATCCGTGAAGATGCTGATATGGTGAAAACCGCGTATTCCGAAAAGGACCTTTCGAAACTTATACAGCGCGTCCTGCAGGCGGGCGTGCTGCTGAGCGCCCTCTGTTTCCTGCTCGGGGCCGCCTGGCGGGGAGGCCCGGCAGGCGACGCGTTCTCTCGCGCGGGCGTAATAACGCTTCTTGTCACTCCGGCCGTCAGGGTCGCCGCCCTGCTCTACGGGTACGCGCGGACACGCCAGTACCTCTTCGCCCTCTCGGCCTTCGTAGTGCTGGCGCTGCTGGGGGCCGCGGCGCTGGTATGATTTTGATAAGATAGACTGAAATATGAAAACGCTGCTCCCGCTGCTCCTGCTCCTCTCCCTCTGCACCGCTCCCGCGCGCGCGGCCGAACCGGAGAACGGCGGCGGCCCGGAGCCGTTCACGCTCGGGCCGGAACTGGACGCCGCTTACGACGATGGCATAGAGCTGATGTACCGGCTGGAGTTCGACGCGGCCGAGGATATCTTCCGCGGCGTGATAGACGTCTCCAGCGCCCACCCCGCCGGCTATTTCGCCATGACGGCGCTCTATTGGTGGCGCGCGGCCCAGAATTTCGACGTGCGGAGCAGTTCGACTGATTACGAGGCCGAGTTCCTGCGGTATGCCGACGAGACCATCGAGGTGTCGGAGCTGATGCTTAAATCCGGGGGCCGCCGGGACCACGCCCTGTTTTTCCTGGGCAGCGCGCACGGCCTCAAGGGCCGCTGGTTCGCGCTGCAGCACAGCTGGTGGAAGGCCTACCTGAGCGGCAACAAGGGCCGGAAACTGCTGCGCAAATGCGTGGAACTCAATCCTTCGCTATACGACGCCTACCTCGGCCTGGGGATCTTCGACTATTACGCCGATACGCTGCCGGGCGTGCTCGGCGTGGCCGCGATGATATTCGTCCGCGGCGACAAGGAGCGCGGCCTGGAGTCCGTGCGGCTGGCCATGGAGAAAGGGCGCTTCTTTTCCCTGGAAGCCAGGATATTCCTGATAGATATACTGACCCGTTACGAAAAGGACCATAAGACGGCCATAGCGGAGTCCCGCGCTCTGCGGGCGCAGGACCCGGATAACGCTTTTTTCTGGCTGGGCGAGATCCTTACCCTTCTCCACGCCCGCGAATGGGACCGGGCCTTCGACGAATGCATGAAGTTCCTGACGGCGCATGTGGGGACCAGACACCCGTGGCTTTCCCAGCAGCTGGCGCTTATCTATCTCTCGGCCGGCGACGCCAAGCTGGCGCTCAACAAGCCCGCGGAAGCCGCCGCCTGGTTCACGCAGGGCATCGAGACCACCGCCTACCCGGCCAAGGGGTGGGTCACCTACTGTTACCTCAGGCGCGGGCAGGCCTTCGACGTGATGGGGAGGCGCGAGGACGCGCTGAAGGACTACCGCGCCGTGCTCGAGCGCGATAATTTCTGGGATTCCCGTCTCTACGCCGGCCGTGCAGTGAAAGAGCCCCAGGGTTTCCCGGAAGTGTACCGCCAGATAACCGAAGAATAGGGGAGGTCGTTATGAAAAAAAGCGAGTTTACCGCCGTGGTTCCCGTCGCGGGGGCCGGCACCAGGCTTCGTCCGCATACGTATACCTATCCGAAGGTTCTCCTTACCGTGGGGAACAAGCCGATAATCGGTCATATTCTCGACGACCTGGCCGCCGCCGGCATAAAGAAGGTCTGCATGGTCACGGGCTACCTGGGCGACAAGATAAAGTCCTACGTCTCCTCCGCCTACCCGGGACTGGACGTGACCTACGCGGAACAGCCCGAGCCCAAGGGCCTGGGTCACGCGATCTGGATGACCCGCAACCGGGTGACGGGCCCGGTGCTCGTGATGCTGGGCGATACCATACTCTCGGCCGACCTCTCCAAGTTCCTGGGCGGCCGCGAGGACTGCATCGCGGTCAAGGAAGTGGCCGATCCGCGCCGCTTCGGCGTCGTAGAGGTGAAGAACGGCTATATCTCGGCGATGGTGGAGAAGCCGGAGAAGCCGCGCACCAACCTGGCAATAGTCGGCATCTATTCTTTCCACAACTCCTCGCAGCTCTACGGCAGCCTGCAGCGGCTGGTGGATTCCGGTACCACCACCAGGGGGGAGATACAGTTCACCGACGCGATGGCCATGATGGTAAAAAGCGGGCACCGGATAAAGCCGGTACGTATAGAGGGCTGGTACGACTGCGGCAAGCCCGAGACGCTGCTGGAGACCAACCGCTACATACTCGGCCGCGGCGCCTTCAAAGGCAAAGCCCCCGGCACGCTGATAGTGCCGCCGGTCTATATCGCGCCCGGCGCGGAGGTCCGCGATTCCATAATCGGGCCGCACGTCTCCATCGGGCCCGGCTGCCGGATAGAGCGGTCCATAATATCGGACTCTATAATCAACGAAGAAGCCCAGGTCTCCGACATGAACCTGACCGGATCGCTGATAGGCCCGAGCGCGGTGGTATCGGGCCGCCGTTACAAGTTGAATGTGGGGGAAAATTCAGAGGTCAGTTTCGGCGGGATTTAACCCCTCTTCAGAGGTGAGAACGGGATGAGCACCGTTCCCGGGGGCAATCGCCCGCCCGGATGCCCCTCTATCTTCCCGCGCGGCGAGACCCTGAACTCCCCGGGAGAGGCGAACGCTTTTAGAATGCGGCCGGCCTGCGGCGATCGCGGGTCGGCGGGCCCCCTGTGAACGACCCGGAAACCGCCGGTTTCCCCGGTGCAATCTCCGTCGAGAGACACATAACTGAACTTGCCGCTGAAGACGACGGGCCGGGAGAGAAAACTTTTCCTCGCTCCTGCCGTGGCCGGCATATAACGCTCCAGCACCTCGTATATCCTGCGGCCTTTTTTCATGGTTTCAGGGCAATGATAGGAGCAGGGATGCCACGGTATCACGGTTTCTTTATCCGTCCCTTCGTTAAGACCGGAGAAAAGGGTGAAGTTCCGGCGGTCCGAGGCCAGAAGCCCGAGCCGGGAGTAGTAATTGGTTATATTATTCATCCAGAAAGGGAACAGCACGCCCGCTGGCGAGGCGTCGAGAATATGGAAGATAAGATCTTTGCGCCTTTTCCATCCAAGATATGACTTGACGCAGCACTCGGGATAGCCCAGGGCCGTTCCCCAGTCGTGCGACATTACATTGGAATAGGCCCTTCCGGCCCTGCGCAGTTCCGCCGGGCGCGGGC
The DNA here is from genome assembly GCA_032251015.1 of Elusimicrobiales bacterium. Classification (GTDB taxonomy): domain Bacteria; phylum Elusimicrobiota; class Elusimicrobia; order Elusimicrobiales; family UBA9959; genus UBA2231. The sequence goes on along the minus strand of JAVVFK010000025.1, from coordinate 8,111 downwards.
CTATCAGGATGTCTATGATCGGCTCGTCTGAAACGTTTTTTTTCTCGGCGAGAATCAGTTTCTTGAGCTTTAGTCCTCCGCACAGGTCGTCCAGCCGGCGCATTTCTTCCTCTCCCCCGACGCTGGTGTAGACCACGCTCTTCACGCCGGCTATCAGGCTGGCGAGGTCATTGAACTGCAGGCCGAGGCAGCGTGGCCTGGAGAGGTCGTCGGAGAGGTAACGCGCGATGTTCATTTCGCCCGGCGCGCCGGTCTCTTCCAGTTCAGCGCCGTTATGCGGCGCAGCGCCTCGTGGAGCAGGGAGTCGGGTTCCGTCAGCGAGAAGCGGATATAGCCTTCTCCGCAGGCGCCGAAGCCGGAGCCCGGCGCGGCCAGCACCGCGGCTTTTTCCAGCAGCAGGCATACCGAGTCGATGGAGGGCATGTCGGCCGGCGGCCGCGCCCAGACGAAGCAGCTGCCGCCGGGACGCCGCAGTCTCCAGCCAGCCTTTTCCAGCCCGGAACAGAACCTGTCCGCTCTGGCCGCGAACTTCGCGCGTACCGGCGGCGTTATCCGCTCATGATGGTCAAGGCCCCAGGCCGCCGCGTTCTGTATGGCGTTGAACGGCCCCGAGTCTATATTCTCCTTGAGGGAGTTGAGTGCCCGCACCAGTTCGCCGTTGCCGACAACCCAGCCTATCCGCCAGCCCGCCATGCAGTAGGTCTTGGAGACCGAGTAGAACTCCACGGCGACGTCGCGCGCGCCGGGGACCTGCAGTATGCTGGGGGCCGGCTCGCCGAAATAGAGATCACAGTACGCCGCGTCCTGGGCTATGATCACCGAGTTCTTTTTGGCCCAGCGTACCAGTTCCTTATAGAAATCCAGGGAGGCGCCGGCGCCCGTGGGGTTGTTGGGATAATTGAGGAAGAATAGTTTCGCTTTTTCCGCGATGCGGCGGGGTATCCTGCCGAGGTCGGGCAGGAAGCCGTTCTTTTCCTCGAGAGGCACGTCGTGCACCCGGCCGCCGGCCAGGACCACGCCGGTACGGTAGGTGGGGTAGGTCGGGTCCGGTATCAGGCAGAGGTCGCCCGGGTTCATGACCGCCAGCGGCAGGTGGGCGATGCCCTCCTTGGAGCCGATCAGTATCGAGACCTCGTCGGAAGGATGGAACGTCAGACCGTGGCGACGCGTATGCCAGGCGGCTACGGATTTGCGCAGAGCCGCGTTGCCCTTGGTGTTGGGGTAGCGGTGATTGGCGGCCTTCTTCACCTCGGCGGCGGCCCTGGCCACTATGCCCCGGTCGGTCGGGATGTCGGGGTCTCCGACGGCGAGGCTGATTATGTCCCGGCCCTTGGCCCTCTCGGCCGCGGCCTGGCGGTAGAGTTCCTCGAACAGAAAAGGTTTGAACTGTCTGAAATTACGGCTGAATTTTATTTTCATGAATACCTCAGCAGCAGGTGTCGCAGGACGAATCCTTACGCAGTTCGCTCTCGACCTGAAAAACGGAATGCCGGATGCCGAACTTCTCAGACGCCAGGCAGGAGGCCTCTTTCAGAGCGGGCTGCTGCCTGGCCGGGTCCTCGACTATAAGATGAGCGGTGAGGGCGTTGAAACCCGAAGAAAGGCTCCAGGCGTGCAGGTCGTGCACTCCGCTGACGCCGTCTATCCCCATCAGGGCCTTCTCCACCGCCCGGACCGAGATACCGCGCGGGGTGCCCTCCATGAGTATGTGGAAGGCCTCCAGGAGCAGGCGCGTGGAACTGAAGAGGATGAGCGCGATTATGAGCAGGGAAACTATGGTGTCGGCCGTGTACCAGCCGGTGAAGTATATAACCGCGCCGGCGACGATGGCGGCGACCGAACCCGCAAGGTCGCTGAGCACGTGCAGGAAGGCGCCGCGTATATTGATGTTCTCGCCGCTGTGGCGATGCAGTATCCAGGCGCAGGCCAGGTTCGCCAGCAGGCCGGCGAACGCTATCGCCAGCATGGGGACCGAGAGCACCGGCACGGGGTTATGAAAGCGTTCCCATACCTCGCGCAGCATGAATCCGCAGAGCAGCCAGAGCAGCAGCGCGTTGCCGAGCGCGGCCACCACCTCGGCCCGGCGGTAGCCGTAGGTGCGCTTCGAATCGGGCTTGAGCGAGGCCAGGCGGGAGGCTATGAAGCTCATGCCCAGGGCGGCCGCGTCGGTCAGCATGTGCATGGCGTCGCTGAGCAGCGCCATGCTGCCGGTCAGCAGGCCGCCCACGGCCTCGAGCGCCATGAACCCCGCGGTTATGAAAAAGGCGTAGGTGATAGCTTTGCGGTGAGCGCCGGCGCCGTGATGATGCGCGTGCCCATGTCCGTGTTCACCGGCGTGGTCATGACCGCGGGAATGGCCGCCGTGATCGTGGTGATGGCCCATCTCTCTATTTCATCCCTATCATGCTCAGTGCCGGCACGTAAGTGACCAGCGCCAGCACCGCCAGCAGGAGAAGCAGGAACGGTACTATCGTCCCGTAGAGCTCGGGCAGCTTCCTGTTGAAGCGGGAGCTCGAAAGGAAGAGGTTGAGCCCCAGCGGAGGCAGCATGTAGCCTATTTCGAGGTTGAGTATGAATATCACGCCGAGGTGTATCGGGTCCACGCCGTACTGCAGCGCCACAGGCACGATAATGGGCACGACGATGATTATCGCCGAGAAGATCTCGATCATGTTTATGACGAGCAGGAAAATATTTAGCAGTACCAGGAAGAGGAACTTGCTCTCCACGAAGGAATGCATCCATCCGAATATAGCGTCGGGTATCTGCGCGTCTATGAGGTAGTTGGTCAGCCCCAGCGCGGTCCCGAGCACTATGAAGATGGAGCCGACCAGTATCATGCTCTTGACCGCTATCTTGGGGATGTCCCGCCTCAGGCAGAGGTCCTTGTAGACGAAGACTTCCACGAGGACAACGTAGAAGGACATGATAGAGGCGGCCTCGCCGGCGGTGAATATGCCCTTGTAGATGCCGCCGATTATCAGGAAAGGCAGCGGTATCTCCCAGGCCGCCGCGCGCGCGGCGGAGAGGATCCTGCCCGGCTCGAAAACCATCTTCTGCACTCCGGCGCGGCGCGCGACGAACCAGGCGTAGACGGAGAGGACCAGCAGGAGGAACAGGCCGGGCGGCAGGGCGGCCTTGAAGAGCAGGTCGAGATTAAGTTTCCCTACTATGGCGTAGAGTATGATCGGCAGGCTGGGGGGGAAGAGCAGTCCCAGGCTGCCCGTGGTGGTCAGCAGGCCCAGCGTGAACTTCTCGGGGTAGCCCTGCTTCTTGAGCATCGGGTAGAGAAGCCCCCCGAGCGCGATTATCGTGACGCCGGAAGCGCCCGTGAAAGCGGTGAAGACGGCCGTCGCGAAAAGGGCCACTATGGCCAGGCCGCCCGGCAGAAAGCCGAACAGCGCCTCGGCCAGACCGAGAAGACGGCGCGGCGCGCCGCTTTCGGCCAGCACGTAGCCGGCGAAAGTGAAAAGGGGTATGGCGATGAGGGCCGGCAGCGAGGCGAGCCGGAGCATCTCCACTATGACCGCGGAAGAATCTATGCCTTCCGCGCCGAAAAGATATATGGCCCCGCCGCCGATCAGCGTGAAGACCGGCGCGCCCAGGAAGGCGAGCAGCAGTATGCCGAGGGCTACCAGTATGCCCATCAGAACCTGAACTCCTCTCCGGGGTCCACTACCCGGAAGAGGTTCATCACGGTGTGGAAGATTATAAGGACGAAGACGGCGGGTATTATCATCTCGGCCCAGGCGCCCTTCACCGCGAAATGGCCGATAAAGAAGGCCGTCGAGCCGTATTCTATCTCGTCGCCTATGAACTTGTAGGCGGCCCAGAACAGCATTCCCGATACCGCCACCGTGAAGGCCCCGGCCAGTATGGCGAGCGGGCGCTGTATCTTTTCGGGCGCGAACTTGACCAGCGCCTCGAGGGCGAACTGGCGGGAGTAGCGGGACGCCAGCGCGGTGCCGAGCAGGCCCGACCAGAGGACCATGTGGCGCAGCATCGGGTCGAGCCAGACTATGCCGGAGTGGAAGAACACCCGCAGCACCACCTGCATGAACGAGAGGGAGATCATCAGCGCCACGAACAGGACGATCAGGGCCTTTTCGCCCTTGACCACCCATTCTTCGAAGCGGAAAACGTATCGCATAATATTATTATCCAATAATGCCGCCGGCCCCCGCAACCCCGGGCGGGTGCGGCGGCCGGCACGACGTCTTCTGCTATTTCTGTTTTGGCTTGCGGAAATCGGAGAGGGTCTTCTTTATTCGTTCGAGCAGTTCGGCGGAATAGAGCTTGCCGGTCAGGGATTCCCGCGCCGTCCCGCCCGCCTTCGCGAATTCGGCGGTCACGGCCTTGCTGGCCGGGGAGGTGAAGGTGATGCCGGATTTTTTCAGCAGTCCTATGGATTTGGCGTTGTCGGCCCTGCTGATCCTGGTGAGTTCCCTGAAATGCTTCTCGCCGGCCGCGAGCAACGCCGCCCGGTCGTCTTCGGAGAGCGAGTCGAACTTCTTCCTGGAAACGAGGACGGCGCCGGAAGCGTTGGCCAGCGGCAGGGAAAGGGCGTACTTCATGCGCGTGTGCCACTGCATGGCCAGAACGGCCAGGGGGGACCCGTATATCCCGTCGATCATGCCGGTCTGCAGGGAGGTCATGACGTCGGTGATGGAGAGCGGGATGGGCTTCACGCCGAGAGCGGCGAAGGACGCTTCCGCTATCGGGTCGCCTTCCCATATCCACATCTTTACGTCCTTGAGGTCGTCCGGTCTTTTCACGGGGGAATTGGAGAGTATTATCACGTCTCCGACCTCGGCCCAGCCCAGCAGAACGTAGCCGGCCTCGTCGAACATCTTCCTGAATTCGGAGTCCAGCGCGGCGTAGACGTGGTCTATCTCGGCGGTGTTCTTGAAAAGAAAAGGCGTGTCCAGAACGCGCGCGGCGGGAGCTATCTCGCCTATGCCGACGCCGGTGAAGCCGCCGGCGTGCAGCTGGCCTATGCGTATCTTGCGCACCACGTCCTTCTCGTCGCCCTGTACCCCGCCGGGATACATGCGGAATTTCACGCGGCCCGAGGTCTTTTCCTTTACCTCGCCGGCGAACTTCTCCATCACCTTCATCCAGGCCGAGCCTTCGGGCGCCAGCGTGGCGAACTTAATCGTGACCGGTTTGGCGGAGGCGGGTAGGGCCGCCGCCAGAGCCACGAAGAGAGACAGCAGGGTCTTAGAAAAGTTCATCTTTTTCCTCCAGCAGCGCTTTCGCCTTTATTTTGGCCACTTCGTTGGCCAGGCGCGTCCCGTCGTCCTTCGGTTCCGCGGCCAGCACGGCCTCGAGAGTGGAAACGAAGAATTCTTCGTCGAGAGCGGCCGGCGCGTACATCCGTGCGGCCATGTAGCGGTTGAGCAGGAAGCCGGCTCCGGCTCCCTTCGCGGCCGCGTCGAAATAGGCCCTGGCCTTGTCGGGATCCCCTCCCATAAGGCGGGGGCGTATGGAATAATAGGCGCCCATGATGCTCTGCGCGCCGTTGTAGTAATAGGACGGGTCCAGCTCGAGGAGGCGCAGAGCCGCGGGCTCTATCGACGGGAGTTCGGCTATGGCCTCGGGCTTGTCCCGGTTTATGTTCACATAAGAGGCCTTGCAGAAAGTGTTCCAGAACAGGGCCGGAACGTCTTTTTTTCGGGCGTCGGCCGGGCCGCGTCCCTCCAGGGCCCGCGCGGCGTAGGCCTGCCCCTTGAGATAGAAGCCGGTGGCTCTTTCCGGCGCGCCGTCCTCCAGGAACATGAAGGCGTAGCCGCAGAAGCCCTGCGCCGCGTTGACCAGCAGGCCGCGGTTGCCCGGGTCGTTGGAGATGAGTATCTCCATGAGCTGGAGATTGGCCGGCAGGGCCTCGCGGGCGTACTGCGGGTCGGACTGGGAGAAGACCGAGGACATCCCCTCGTCTATAACCCCCGAGGTCACGCGGGCGGCCGTGCGGTTGAGTGAACAGCCGGCCAGCAGCGGCGCGGCCAGCGCCAGCGTCAGAACTCTTTTCATCTCGCCTCCCTTATCCAGCGCGCCAGTTTCTCGAGCACAGCGCCGTGCTTCTGCGCGAATTTCTCCAGGGGCACCGGCGAGCGGAAGGACCAGTTATGCTGTCCGAGCGTATTAGGCGTATTTATCCTGTCCTTCGTGCCGAAGATATCGGGGAAGGTCAGGATCACCACGCGCGAGCCGGAATTTATGAGGCGCTCCGTTATCCTGTCCAGCGCCCTGGCGAAAGCGGGGGGGCGGTGTTCTCCGGCGATAGTCTCCCAGAATTTCTTCTTTTCGGCATAGGCGACGCTGGTCCACCATTCGGCCAGCGTTTCGGTGTCGTGCGTGGAGCCGGTGGCCAGCGATACGGGCGGGTAATCGGCGGGATCTATGTAGGTCCCGTCCTCTTTCGTTTCCCAGCGCATGACCTTGTAGCCGGGCACGCCCTGCTCGGCCAGCACTTTGCGTACGAAGGGGGGGATCAGCCCGAGGTCCTCGCCGATCGGCAGCATGGGAGAGGAGCCGGCCAGTACCCTGAGGAAACGGCGGCCCCTGTCCTCCTGGTTCTCCTCCCCCTCCACGTCGAAATGCGGCTTAAGCAGCTTGTCTTCCGGCACTATCCAGGTGCGGAAGAATCCCACCATGTGGTCGATGCGGTAGATGTCGTAAAGGTCCTCGGAACTTTTGAGTTTGAGCCTCCACCATTCGAAGCCGCTCCGTTCGGTCTCCTCCCAGCGGTAGGCCGGCAGGCCCCATTTCTGTCCCTCGGGAGTGAAGGCGTCGGGCGGCGCGCCTATCGAATTGCTTATATCGAACTCGTTCTGGCGGGACCAGACGTCGGCCGCTTCCTGGTTCACCATGAAGGGGAGGTCGCCGAAAAGTTTTATGCCCAGTTCGCCGGCGCGCCAGCGCATGGGCGCCCACTGGCGGCGGATGAGCCACTGCAGGTACTTGAAATAATTGATCTCGAAGGCGTTCTCCGCGCGCGCCTTTTCGAGCGCCTGGGGCCGGCGCCCGGAGAGCGCCTGGTCCCAGTGCGTCCAGGAGATCCAGCGGTTGACGTCCTTGAGGCGCCTGAACAGCGCGTAGTCCTCCAGCCAGTAAGCGTTGACGGCGCAGAAATCCGCGAAGTCGCGCCCCTCTTTCGTTCCTTTCTTTATATGGTTGGCGTCGAAGGCGGCGTAGATCTTCCAGAGCGCCTCGTGCTTGAGCCCGCGGATATCGTCGTAGAGTATGGTCTTCGCCGACCGGACATGGTGCAGGCGGTCCTTGAACTCCCTGGAAGTCATGAACTCCAGGGCTTCGGGAGCCTCTTTGAGCTCCTCCACGGCCTCCGGGTCTATGTAGACCGGGTCTATCGCGAAGGCGCTCAGCGCCGTGTAAGGGCAGTTAGTGCCCGGCGGCATCTCGTTTATCGGCAGTATCTGGAGTATGTCCAGCTCGGCGGCCTTGAGTATCTCCAGCCAGCCGTGCATGGAGGAGATATCGCCTATTCCCCAGTCCCGCTCCGAACGCATGGAGAAGATCGGCAGGAGCACGCCCACGTGCTTGCGCTTCAGGATTTTGTGCATTCCGCGGCCCGGGAAGGTCACTTATATCTCCTTCTCGGCTATCGCCTCTATCTCCACGAGCGCGCCCTTGGGCAGCGCTTTTACTTCGACGGTCGCCCTGGCCGGCGGGTGCTTATGGAAATATTTAGCGTAAACCTCGTTCATCGCCTGGAACTGGCCGAGGTCGGTCATGTAGACGGTGGTCTTGACAATATTGTCCAGGGGCAGGCCCTTGGCCGCCATAACGCCGAGTATATTCCTGAGCACGGCGTCGGTCTGCGCGGCCACGTCCGGCGGGGCCATCTGGCCGTTCTTCGGGTCGACGGGAAGCTGGCCGGAGATGAATATCATGTTCCCGGTTTCCACCGCCTGCGCGTACGGGCCTATGGCAGCCGGCGCCTTGTCGGTGACTATGATGGTTTTCATAAGATCTCCTTTACTCATACTAACCGATAACCAGCCCGGCGAGCTTTTTGCCGGTTTTGAGTTTATTGGATGGTTGGGCAAGTCTTACCTCCATACTATCGCTACATCATTATCAACATTATTTGC
>JAVVFK010000259.1:0-2974 GCA_032251015.1 Elusimicrobiales bacterium | reverse complement strand
ATAGACGGTTCCAGCGGTCTCACCATCCATTCCCGGGCCGAGGTGGAGCGGGCCGACTTCGTAGAAATCAAGAACATAAAGCCGGGCTCCGCCGCTCTGCGGATCTACGGCGCCATGCCCCGTCCGCGCGGCTGGACCTTCGACCGCAGCGTGAAAAAGCCGGTGGCCTCGCTGGACCCCCGCCGGGAAAAGGAAGAGCTCTCCGCCCTCGCCCTGGCGACGGCCATCCCGGAGCCGGCCGAAGAGCCCCTGCCGTCGGCGGAAGAGATCCGGGACATTCCTTTCGCCGGCCTCGCGGAGTACGAATCAGCCAGGGCGAGGGGCAATGTTATACCTTACCTGGCGATGCAGTTAAACGGGGGACAGTATTTTTTCGAAGGCGAGCGCGGCGGGCTTTCCGGCAACGCGAACCTGCTGGCCTCGCTGGCCGTAAAGCATGAGCGGCTGGGCGGCTGGACGCTCATGCCGGTGCTCTCCTCGCAGTACCAGGGCACCAAGCAGGTGACGGACCTTGTCGGCGGCGGCACTCTGTTCCAGGAGCGGATGAGCCACAGCCTTTCGGTGCGCGGCCTCTACCAGCTCGCCGGCGGGCTCAGGCTGAAGCCGGCCGTCGGCTATAAATGGGAACTCCTCAAGGAGACCCGCGACGAAGCCTGGGGCGACGGCCTCTTCGACTACAGGCGGCCTAGTTTCTCGATGGAGGCGGAATTCGCCTACGCCGAACCTTTCAGCTGGAAAGCGGGCTACGACTTCTACTACATAGACTTCGTCAATTATTCCTCCCTTGAATCCATAATCAAGGACTCGGCCGGCAACTCCCTGGCCCGCGAACTCTCCGGCCGCAATGTCCTGGATTCCTACAATCACGCCTTCACTTTCGGCGGAACTATGGAAGGCCCGCGCCGCAGCTACCTGGAGGGCGGCCTCGCCGCCACTCTGCGCTTTTTCCCCGAGCAGCACGTGGTAAAGGACAGCGGCGACCTGGACAGCACCACCCGCAGGGACCTGTCCAGCCAGCTGGCCGGCGCCTGGCGCCTGCCCAGGCAGCTCTCGCCGCGCTGGAAGGCCGTGGCCGGTGCACGCCTCTCCGCGGGCTACAACTATTCCAACCAGAACAGCTACGACGCCCAGCGGCTGAAGTTTCTCAAGAACTACTACGATTCTCTCTCGCTGCGCGCCGGCCTGGACCTGACGCTCTACAATAAGACCGGCGCGGGCCGCCCGCTGGAGCTCAGCCTTTCGGCCACAGCCGGGCGCACCAGCTATGTCGGCCGCCAGACCCAGGACCCCTCCGGGCTTTACCTGGGCGACAAGGTCCATCAGAACGAGGCGGTAGTGCACGCCGCTCTAAGTTACCCGGTGGCGCCCCATTTCGTCTGGACGGCGCAGGTCGGCTACGGACGCCAGACCTCCAACCAGCAATTCGAGCGGCTTTACAGGTACAATCTCAAGACCACGACTTACAGGTTCGGTTTCGGCTATGAATTTTAAACAGAAACCAAGCAGGAGAAAGTTATGAAAAGACTGACCACCACCCTCAAGGCGCTGACGCTCTGCCTCGCTTTCGCGGTCCCGGCCGCGGCGCAGGCAAACCCGCCGCAGACGGTTAATTTCCAGGGGCGGCTGACGGACCTCTCCGACAACCCGCTCGACGGCACTTACAGTCTGACCTTCTCGCTCTACGACCAGCCCTCAGGCGGCAGCCTGCTCTGGACCGAGACCCAGCCCGCCGTCTCGATAGTCAACGGCGCGGCCGACACCGCACTGGGCTCCGTCACACCCATCCCGTATTCCGTATCCCGCTCATCTTCGGCCTGGCTGCAGATACAGGTGGATTCCGAGATACTCAGCCCCAGGCAATCCTTCGGTTCCGTGCTTTACGCCATGAACGCCGCGCAGCTCTCCGGCATGACCTACGACGCCTTCGTCGATACTTTCACCGTCCAGAATATCGGCGGTATCAAGACCTTCAGCACGATAAGCGTGAGCAGCAACGTCACCGCGGCCTACTTTTTCGGCGACGGTTCCGGGCTGACCAATGTGACCGCTGCCGGGGATAACCTGGGCGACCATACGGCCACCATGAACCTCAGCATGTCCTACCGCGACATTGTTAATGTCGGCACCATAACAGCCAATAATTTCGTGGGTGACGGTTCCATGCTGACTAACCTGAATGTGGCCGGTGACAACCTCGGTGACCATACGGCCACACAGATGCTGGACATGGGCGGTTTTATGTTGGTCAACATATCGACCATCAATATGCTTAGCGGCAGTATCGCTATTGTTCCTGCTGCAACTCCGGGGAACAATGACTCATATGGAATATCCATAGGCTCCCGGACTTATGATAACCATACTTTTGGTGTCGGCATTGGTTACGGTGCATACAGCAATAATTACTATGGCGTTGGTATAGGCAGCGGCGCCCACAGCAATGACTATGGCGTGGGGTTGGGGCTTGACGCACGTAATAACAGAAACTTTGGAGTGGGCGTGGGTCCTGGCGCATACGATAATAGTGATTACGGCGTAGGCATTGGAGTCGGTGCTTATGGCAACTCCAACGGTGGGGTGGGCATGGGCCAAAACGCGCATAGCAACTACACCGCCGGCGTTGGTGTCGGGAGCAATTCATCCAATAACTACAGTCTCGGAGTCGGGCTGGGAAATTTTGCTCATAGCAACTATAATTCAGGTGTGGGTATAGGGTACGCCGCATCCGGCAACGCTAATTTTGCCGTTGGTATCGGGGCATATTCGCAGGGCAATATGCCTTACGGGTCTGCACTTGGACCTTACTCGTATGCCGCCTCTTCTTCGGTCGCCCTTGGCAGTAATGCCAGTGCTACCGCTCAAAGAAGTATCGCTATCGGTGCTGAAACCGTAAATGAATCGACCGGAACAGCCAGTTTCGGAGTATACGCTATCCACACTTCCAGCATAGTGACCGCTGCGATGTTCATCGGCG
>JAVVFK010000258.1:0-3034 GCA_032251015.1 Elusimicrobiales bacterium | reverse complement strand
CATATCGATAAACGCGCAGAAGCGCGGCGTGGAACTGGTGGTGGGCGGGCTGCCGGAGGGCGTGACGGTGGACGGGGACAAGTTCCGTCTTTCGCAGGTGCTGATGAACCTGCTTAATAACGCCATAAAGTTCACGCCCGAGGGAAAGCGCGTGGAGCTGTCTTCCCGCCGGGAGGGGAAACTCGTTTCGTTCTATATAAAGGATTCGGGTATCGGGCTGCATCCCAGCGAGACCAGGAAGATATTCGAGAAATTCTACCAGGCCAAGTATCAGAAGGACGCCAAGCTGCGCAAGCAGGGCTGGGGGCTGGGCCTTTCGATAGCGCAGGAAGTGGTGCGCGCGCACAAGGGCGATATCGGCGCGACCAGCCTTGGGCTGGGCAAGGGTTCGACTTTCTATTTCAAGATACCTTATGAGAGCGCGGCGGCTTAACCGCGCGGGAGCGGAGGAGATATGGACATTGCTACTGTGAGCGGGATACTTCTGATGGCCGGGATGCTGGGACTGGGCGTCTACACCCGGCAGTTCTCGGACGCCCTCTTCAACTTCCACGGCGTTTACATAGTCCTGGGCGGGACTTTCGTCGCCATGCTGATCAATTCGCCGCTGCGCTACCTGGCCGGGGCGGTGCGGGAACTGGGGCATCTGTTCCGCGAGGGGGAAGTGGCCCGCCCGGAGAACATCATCCGGCCCGTGGTGGAGCTGGCCGAGCAATGCCGCATGCGCGGGCTCTCCGCTCTCAAGGAAGCCGATCCGAAAGTCGCCGGCGGCTTTCTGGAGAGGGCCTCCATGGCCGCGCTGGAATACAACGACTCTAATTTCGTCCGGCAGGTGCTGGAGCAGGAGATAAACCAGGGTTTCGACGAGATGAACGAGGTGGCCAATGTTTACCGCACGATGGGACTGCTGGCCCCTATGTTCGGCCTGCTCGGGACGCTTATCGGCATCATAGCCGTGCTCAAGGAGATCTCCAATCCCGAAGCCGTGGGTCCCGCTATGGCCGTCGCCATAACCTCCGCGTTTTACGGGATATTGTTCTCCAATATGATCTGCGTCCCGGTGGCCGGGAAATTACGTTCGCGGGCGCTGATGGGAATAAAGATGAAGTCCATGATCCTCGACGGGATAATGGAGATAATGAAAGGAAGCCTGCCGATGGTGGTTGAGCGGCGGCTGCAGGCCTACAAATAGGCCGGGAGAGAAGGAATTTATGAAACAGAAATGGCGGAAGATCGCGGTGTTCAGCCTGCAGGTCGCGGGAGGGCTGTTCGTTCTCGGCCTGCCGGCCTCGGCCGTGGGCGCGCAGGGCCTTCCCTTCGAGGATAAGGCGCGCTATGAGAAGGCGCTGGAGCAGAAGGTGGACGAAGTTCTGGTCCGGCTTCTGGGCCCCAATCAGGCCAAGGTAGTGGTGGAAGCGACTATGGACTTCACACGCACGGAGAAGCTGGAGGTGAATTCCGAGGCCCCGGCCGCCAAGGCCGATCCTTTCAAGTGGCAGGCGGCCGGCGGCGACGCGGCGGCTTCCGAGTACCTTATGCCAGGCTACCCGATAATGGGGCAGAGCCAGCCTGAGCATAAGACCTATAACAAGCAGCTCAGTTTTCCGTCGGTCTTCGTTAAGCGGCTGAACGTTACCGTACTGGTCAACAAGAGCGTGGAGGAAGCGGCGGCGCAGAATATACGGCAGGTGGTCTCGGACCTGCTGCTGGCCGACCAGCGGCGCGGCGACGTTATCTCGGTCATCCGCGCGCCGTTCGCGCCGCTCTGGAAGACGATCTGGTACACGCCCGAGACGCTGAGCCTGGTGCTCAAATACATTATCCTCAGTGTGATGGGGATAATAGGCATCATCGTGGTGGCGGTGGGTTTTTTGAAACTGGCCGACGCGATGAGCACCATGGCCAAGGTGCAGCAGAGCCACCAGATAACGATGGATCTGGGCGGCAGCGCCGGCGGAGGCGAAGGCGGAGGTGATAAACCCGCGCTGCCCAAGTTGCCCGGAGGCGGAGGTGGAGCGGGCGGCGGAGAGGCGTCACAGGACGCGATACCCGCGGAAGGAGCCGAGACGGTATTCCTGGTGCGCGAGAACCAGGTCCCTTTCCTTGTAAATATCATGCTCAAGGAAGAGCCGGAGAACGTGGCGCTGGTTGTCAATCACCTGGAGCCGGCCGTGCGGACGGCTTTCCTGAAGGCTCTGCCTCCGGATTTTTCGGCCGAGGTGATGGCGCATATGGCGAAGGTCCGGTTCATGGAGCCGGAGGTGATAGCCACGCTGAAAGACGAACTGGAACGGCGGCTGAGCGGCGCCATAGGCGGGGTGCACAAGGTGCTGGAGTCCTTCGGCGCTCTGGCGCTGCGGGCCAAGCGAGAGATGCTGCTCAAGCTGGAGGAAAATCACCCCGACCTGGCGCGCGAGGTGAAGGCCCATATCCTGTTGCCGGAGGACCTGCTGAAGCTGGAGGACAGGGAACTCTCGCTGCTGGTGAGCGCCGTGAAGATGGAGAGCTGGTCGGCGGCGGTCTGGGATATGCCGCAGGCGCTAAAGGAGCGCGTCCGGGCGCAGATGGCCGAGAAGGTTTGGAAGATGATAGAGGAAAGCTCTAAATTCGGGATGCCGTCCCGGGAGGTCACCGAGACGGCAGTAGAGAACGTGATGAACGCGGCGGAGGGGCTTATCGCCGAGGGGCGCATCTCGAATCCGCTGGAGAAGGCCGCTGATATGGTGGAGGTGAGTACCGGCTCTTAGAGCAGCCTCCGGTGGAGGCTGCGTCCGGGCCGCAAGACCGGAACCGGTTCCCGGCGTAAGCGGAACCGGTGAGGTGTGGCCGGAGAAAGCCGCTATGCGGCTTATCGGAGGTGGCTACTATGCACAACGATGGAAAACAGAACGAGAATTCCCTCTTCGCGGGGATAATGCCGAAGCAGGAACCTCCGCGCCAGGCGGAGGCCCCGCGGCCGGTCCCGGCGGCGGTGCCGCCCGCGCCGCAGGAAACCTTGGGTGCGGTGAAGAAGCTCATGGGCGATTTCGAGAAG
>JAVVFK010000257.1:0-3067 GCA_032251015.1 Elusimicrobiales bacterium | reverse complement strand
GGACAAATGCCGGTTCTTCGCGGAAGGCCATTCCTGGGACCGGTACGCCGATGAGATGGAGAAGATATTCTATGAAGTCCTATGATCAGGGGGAGGCCCCGGGGAACAACGGGCCCTGTCCCGCCTGCTCAGCCGGAAGTGTGATGAAGCGCGACGGCCTGCTGGTATGCCGAGGTTGCGGAATGTCCAGGGCCGTCGAACCCGTTTTCCATGAACCCGGATACGAGGGATTGGACAAGAGGGATATCTACTTGTCGTCCAAAAGGCGCGTCATCAACTCGCTTGTCGGGGAACTGCGCCGCTTTATCCCGTCCGGCGGCCGATTGCTTGACATAGGCTGCGCTTCCGGCGAACTTATGAAAGCCGCCAGGGCGGCCGGCTGGGACTGTTACGGCGTGGAAATTTCCGGGGCGCTGGCCGAAAGGTCCCGCGCGGCGGGTTTTACGGTGTATAATGGGGCGATAGAGGATTACTCGGGTCGGACCGAAGTGGATGCCGTGGTTTTTTACGAAGTCCTTTCCCAAATGAATGACCCGCGCGGCGCCTTGGATAGGGCTTTTTCGTTGCTAAGAAAGGGAGGAATGGTCTTCATACGGGAATTCAACGCTTCCTTCCATCTCCGCGCACTCTCGCTTTCGGGCTCGCTCCCGCTGCGCCTGCTCGGCCTGCGCCCCGGAGTGGTCCACAACTGGAATTTCACGCCCGCGGCCATGCACGCGCTGCTGGAGCGCTCCGGCTTCGACAGCATAGAGGTGCGCAACGCGCGGCCGAGCTCCGGCGACCCTTACGGCACCGGCGGCCGGCTGGGCCCGCTCGCCGTTTCGGTTTTCAAGAAAATACATTTCACCCTGGCCTCCCTGGTCTCCGCGCTTAGCGGAGGCCGGTCCCTGATCTCCAGCGTGTTCGAGGCGCGGGCGCGCAAGCCCGGGAGCGACTCATGATACTGGGAGCGCATCAACTTCAGTACATGCCGGGGCTGCGATTCCTGGCCAAGATGCGCCGTTCGGACCTTTTTGTTCTGCTCGACGACGTGCAGTACGAGCGTCGGGAATTTCAGAACCGCAACCGCATACGCGTGCCGGCGGGGGCGCAGTATCTTACCGTGCCGGTGCTGGCGAAAGGCCGTTACGACGCCGCCATAAAGGACATCCCGCTGGATAATTCCCGGCCTTGGGCCGCGGACCATCTGAACGCCATAAAGATGAATTACGCGCGCGCGGCGCGTTTTAAAGACTATCTGCCGGCGCTGGAAGCGCTCTACGGCGCCCGTTATGAGAACCTGGGCGCGCTGGCGCTGGCCACGATAGATTTCCTGCGGGACGGGTTCGGGATAAGGACGCCTATGCGGCTTTCTTCGGAGATGAAAGTGTCCTCCGTCTCCACCGCGAGGTTGGTGGACATCTGCCGGTCGGCCGGCGCCGGCGAATATCTCTCCGGCGCCGGGGCGAAGGATTATCTGGACGAAGGACTTTTCGCGGCGGCCGGGATAAAAGTCTCCTGGCAGTCTTTCGAACCCCGGCCTTACCCGCAGGCCTTTCCCGGCTTCACTCCGGACCTGTCGGCCCTGGACCTGCTGCTCAACCTCGGCCCGTCGGGCGCGGACCTGCTTTAAAGCCGCGCGGGACTTTACCCGCGCGCGCATCATTACTATACTTTCGTTATGCCTAAGAAACCCAAGCTTCTTTCCAGCCAGGAGTTCTTCGACTTCCTGCGCCTGCGCACGCCGGCCAACGCCGCGCGCACCGACGCACTGATAAATTCCAGGAGCGGCGCCGAGATGGCCGTGCTGGTCTGCGACTCCTCGGGGTTTTCCAAGAAGACGCACGATCACGGGATAATCGAGTTCCTCGACACTATGGTCAAGTGCCACGACCGCTTCGTGCGGATAGTGGAAAAGGTCGGGGGCCAGGCGCTTTCCAGCAAGGCCGACAACCTGATAGCGCTGTTCCCTTCCGTGGAGATGGCGGCGCGCGCCGCGCTGGAGCTTAACGCCTGGCTCAAGGTCCGCAACGCCAAGGTGCGCCCTTATAGACGCTACAACATCTGCTCCGGCATAGACTTCGGTCCGCTGCTGCACCTGACCGACGACGCGTACGGGCCCACGGTCAACGTGGCCTTCAAGGTGGGCGAGGACGTGGCGGGTATCGACGAGATATTGCTGACCGATCGGGCCGCCGCGGCCCTGGACGGCTCTTTCAGGAAGCGATACTCTAAGAACGTGACCATCGGAGCTATAAGCTTCGATCTCTACCGCCTGCTGCCGCCCCGCTGAAGCCGCCCGGAAACCGCATAAAAAAAGCCCCGCGCAGGCGGGGCTTTTTTTGTTCGATGCGGGTCCGCCGCTAGGAATTCTTCTTGAACATTATGTCGGTTAGATTGGCGCCGGGCCCGTCCGGCCCGCGGCAGATGGAGAGGAAGTCGAATACGGAGAACCCGCGTTCGCGCATGAACGCTATGATGTCGGCAAAATCATAGCCACCCTTGAATCTCCCGGATATCGAGACTTCGGCTATCACGTAGTCGGAAATTTTAAGCAGTTCGACGCCGCCCTTGAGAACCTCCAGTTCGAAGCCTTCCGTATCTATTTTTAGAAGTACCGGGCCGCTTAGTCCCGGGTTTTCGGCCAGTATGGCGTCCAGTGTGGATATCTCCACTTTCCTTTTTACGGCCGTTCCGGAGGATGATGCCCGGTTTTGCAGGGACGACAATTGTGGGTCCTTTTCTACCGAGATCTCGGCTTCCCCGGGTACGGCTCCCAACGCCTTCCGGTAGATCTTGCAGTCAAGCGCGGAGGAAAGCGTTTCAAGGGTGCCGCCGAACTCTTCGAGCGGCTCTATCAGGAAGAATCTGGCATGGGGGAAGGCTTTGTATAGTTCAGGCGTCCCCCTGCCTACTCCAACGTCGAAAACGGTCTTTGGGGAGCATATGGACGCCAGGTAGCGGGCGTTGAAGCCCGCCTGTTCGTTTCTCCGGATATCGTACCCGATCGCGCTGAAAGCCCGTTTTACCAGTTTTTTTATCATGCGAGGGCCGTGATCCGTATGAGCGCGGACCGTCTCAGAAGCCG
>JAVVFK010000256.1:0-3110 GCA_032251015.1 Elusimicrobiales bacterium | reverse complement strand
AAGCACACCGTCGCGCGGCTCCTGGGCGCGCCGCCGGGATACATCGGCTACGAGGAGGGCGGACAGCTCACAGAGGCCGTCCGCAGGCGCCCGTACAGCGTGATCCTGCTCGACGAGATCGAGAAGGCCCACCCCGACGTCTTCAACGTCTTCCTGCAGGTTCTCGACGAGGGACGCCTCACCGACGGCAAGGGCCGCAGGGTGGACTTCCGCAACACGGTGGTCATCATGACCTCCAATATCGCCTCGCGGCTCATACTGGAGCAGGCCGGCAAGTCGCAGGAAAAGATAAAGAAGGCCGTGCAGGACAGCCTGCTGGAGCATTTCAGGCCCGAGTTCATCAACCGCGTCGACGAGATAGTCGTATTCAACGCCCTCGGCAAAGAGGAGATCTCGCGCATAGTGGACCTGCAGCTGGCGCGGCTCTCGCGCACGCTGGCCGACAAGGATATCTCGCTGGAGCTGGACAGGAGCGCGCGAGAGCTGCTGCTCTCGGCCGGCTTCGACCCGCAGTACGGCGCGCGGCCCATGAAGCGCGCCATACAGCGGCTGGTGCAGGACCCGCTGGCCATCAGGCTGCTGGAGGGGGAGATAAAGCCGGGCTCGCGCCTGAAGGCGCGGGCCGGCAAAGAAGGAATTCTTGAATTCTCCGCGGGCGGCTAACTTCCCGCGAACGCCCGGTTGAACCGGCTTTCAGGTCCCGGATTCCAGCCGGGCCGCCATCGCGTTCGGCAGCACGCCCAGCACTCCGGCCCTGGCCACGCTTCCCTCCCGCTTCATGGCCAGCCCCGCCGAGATGATGCGGAAGTCCCCGTCCTTGTCCCTGCAGGCGGTCAGGGACGCGGCGATGGAGCCGGGGCCGCCCTTGACCAGGATCGGCACGGAAGGGATGACCTCCCTGTTAAGGGCCGTGATGAGCGGGCCGACCAGGGCGTTGAGAATGATGTTGCCTACCTC
Organism: Elusimicrobiales bacterium; assembly: GCA_032251015.1. GTDB lineage: Bacteria > Elusimicrobiota > Elusimicrobia > Elusimicrobiales > UBA9959 > UBA2231. Next base: position 2,153 of record JAVVFK010000256.1, on the reverse strand, counting down.
CATGAACACTCTCTCCTCCAGGTCCCCGATGGGCCCGGTGCGGTAGAGCGGCTCCTGCGCGAAACAGCCCGATATGAAGCCTATGTTCTTCGAGTGGCAGATAAGCGCCGCGGAGAACGGGAAGTCGTCGCGGACGTTGATCTGCACGGCGGCGGCTTCGGCGCCGAAACCGGACGCCAGCCTGGCCAGGTCCGCCTCGCGGCCCGGCAGTACCTCGACGCCGTGCAGTCCCCATGACCACGCGGTGGCCTCGGAGGTCTTGAGCATGCACCTGCTCAGGCCGCCGGCGACCATGCGCTTTATGGTCCCCTTCCCGGCCCCGGGAGAGGCCGGCGGCTTCCTCTGCATCACGTCGCGGAAAGAATTGTCGAAATCGCTCTGCTTGAAAGGCTTGTAGATTATCCCGTCCGCCCCGTCGAGCACCAGCCGCCTGTTCACCCGGTCCTGTTCGACGGCGGTGACCATGACGACCCTGGCCGACGGGTCTATCCTGCGGATCGCCTCCAGCACTTCCACCCCGGACATCCCGGGCATGATGATGTCGAGCAGCACTATGTCGGGCCCGGTCTCGCGGAAAAGCTTCAGGGCCGCGGCCCCGTCCCCGGCCTCGCCCACCACGGTGTGCCCCTTGCTTTCCAGGATGGCCCTCATCAGGCTCCTGATATCGGCGCTGTCGTCCACGATAAGTATTTTCATCTCGTTCAAGCGATATTGTATCAAACAAGGCCGCGGGCGATTTATTATAATCCTAACAGATGGATACTAACCCCGGAACCGCCGGCGGCAGTTTCGCCGCGAGGATAGCGCTGCCCAGCGCGCTGGCGATAATACTTTTCGTCGCCGCCACCTTCCTTTTCATCATCCCTTCCTTCGAGCGCAACATGATGGACCGCAAGCGCGAGACCATCACGGAGCTGACCAATTCCGCCCACAGCCTGCTGGCCCGGTTCCATGCCGAGCAGCGGGCCGGGCGCCTGACCGCGGCCCAGGCGAAAAAGCTGGCCGCCGACGCCGTGCGCGCGCTGCGCTACGGCCCGGAAGAGAAGGACTATTTCTGGATAACGGACCTGGACCCCAGGATGATAGTCCATCCTTACCGGCCGGACCTGGACGGCAAGGACCTCTCGGATTTCCGCGATTCGCACGGCAAGCTGATGTTCGTCGAGTTCGCCGACGTGTCCCGCCGCGACGGCGCCGGCTACGTGGATTATATGTGGCAGTGGAAGGACGAGGCGGGCCGTATAGTGCCCAAGCTCTCCTACGTCAAACTTTTCGAACCCTGGGGCTGGGTGGTCGGCACCGGTATCTACATAGAGGACGTGCGCGAGGAGATAGGCCGCCTCGAGGCCAGCCTCATCAAGATCTCCCTGCTGATGGCCTTCATCATCGCCGGCATACTGGTGTACGTCAACCACCAGGGCCTGCGCGCCGAGCGCGCCCGCCGCGCCGCCGAGAAGAGCCTCTCCGAATCCGAGGAGAAATACCGCAAACTGGTCGAGGCCGCCACCGAGGGCATCATCATGGTCCTCGACGGGCGCCCCGCCTTCTCCAACCGCATAGTCCTGGACATGCTGGGCTATACCCCGGAGGAGTTCGAGAAGCTCGACCTCTCCGACCTGCTGCACCCCGAATCCTCCGCGACCGTGGAGTACCTGGCCGAACTGCTCGAGACCGGCGACGCCCCGCCGCAGGTGGAGGCCAGCCTGCGCCGCCGCGACGGCGAGACGCTGCGCGCGCTGCTCACCGCCTCCGGCCTGGTCTTCGGCGGCCGCAAGGGCTTCATCCTTTCCGTCAGGGACATAGACAGCCACAAGCGCACCGAGGAGGAGCTCAGCGCCAGCCGCGAGAAGTTCCGCCTGCTCACCGACAGTATCAACCTCGGCGTGCTGCGCGCGGACCTCGCCGCGGGCAAGGTCACCGAGGCCAATCCCGCCGCCTGCCGAATGCTTGGCTACGCCGCCCCGGAAGGCCTCGCCGCCGCCGGCCGCGCCCCGCTGGCTCCCTTCGAGGAACTTTTTGAAGAGGCTTCGGCCGGCCGGATGATAAAAGAAGCCCGGGTTTCCGTGCTCGCCGACAGCGGCCCGCGCACGCTGCTGGTCTCGATCATGCCGCAGCGCGGGGCCGGGCGCGCCACGCCGCGCGCGGACTGGTTG